>JAGLQR010000080.1 GCA_023136725.1 Candidatus Aminicenantota bacterium | reverse complement strand
GTTTTTTGAATATCCTGTTTTGAATTTACATCACACACTTCACCTGGGCAGTATTGAGCTTTTTCTTTATAAAACAACGGATAAAACTTGCATCCCAAACAAATACCAAACGCAGATTCAAAAAATAAGAATATAAGGCAAATAAAACATATTATACCTGTTATCGGGCTATATGAATTAATTACTACAATGAGAATGAACATTATAGCACCAAAAACCACACCAATTATCCAGGCAAACTTTTTTTGTTGAGCACCAACATATTCCGGAACCTGATTCCTGACAATCAAACGTCCGATTATTAATGAAGGAGAAAATTTAGGATTAATAAAGACTCTTATCAGGAAATCTGTCAGGAATATTACAACAGCATACTTCAGCAGCAAAAAATCCCCTTTTAAAATGACTGTCAGTATTGAGATAATCATCATTAAAAAAAATAGTCCTGCTGCCGCTCTGATCTCCCTTTCATTTAAAACAGGGATATTAAATCCTTCTACATCCTCTCCGAATTTTACTATTTTCTTCATTCCAAACTCCTTTTAATTATTATTACGACATGCACTATTACACCTGGAATGGTTATGTTTTAGTATTATATTCTTTATTTGCAGAAAACAATAGATAAATTGGATAAAAATTTAAAAAATCTGAAAACTTTCATCGAGAAAGTATTAAACTATAATTATTTTTCCAGTATTTTTTTAATTTCATTCAGATAATCTTCATTGTCTGACATTCCATTGTGATATTGTCCTTCGAGAGAGATAAGCCTGTCTCCAGGTTTGAATAATTTTTTCAATTTCAATGATGAACCGTAATATATCACTTCATCCTGATCTCCGTGAAAAATTACCACAGGCATTTTACACTCTTTAATATATTTGTCTGTTCTGAATTTATATTTTAGAAAAAAAGTTGGAATTAATGGATAAAATTTTCTCATCAGGTCGGACAAATTATAATACGGTGCCTGTAAAATAAGCAGTTTCGGGTTGTTTGTCGAGGCAATTTTTGCTGCAGGTCCCGCTCCAATTGAATATCCTAAAATAATAATTTTATTTTCGGCATATTTTTTCTTCAAATTATCATACGCTGCCTGAATATCCGAAAAGAGCTGCTTCTCACTGCTAATAGATCCATCACTTTTCCCATAGCCCCTGTAATCAAGTATAAACACATCATAGTTCAGATCGGTGTATGTTCTTGCCACTCCGCCCCAGGAACTTAACGAACCGGCATTTCCATGCAGATAAAAAATCAATCCTTTTGAATTGTCCACACTGAATAAAAGGCCGTGAAGATCTATCCCGTCATCTGTTTTAATATATATTTCCTCAAATTTTTGATCAAAATCAAATTGGAACGATTTTTCCAGTTTTTCCGGAAAGAATATATATTTCTCTTGAAACATAAACATCACCCCACCTAAAAAGATATACAGAATTAATATTGATATCAATATTTTAATAAATATTTTTTTCATTATAAAATTCCTTAAAGATAATAAATATCTTTTTTTAGATAAAAATTACAGATCCTCTTCAGTTATGACCGATATCCCATTCTCTTTTAACAGCTTTGCCGTTACCCCGTCTCCTTCAACGACAATGCCTGAAAAAGTTCCGTCATAAATCTTACCGCACCCGCAAGAGGGAGACCGTTGCTTTAATATTGCTTCTATGCACCCATAAATTTCAGCTAATTTTAAAACTTGCCTGGCCCCATCTTCAAATTTTTCTGTAACATCATCGCCAACTTCCGTTACAACCTTATCACCTCTTTGTTCAGCAATAACTCTCGGTGTGGGTAAACCTCCTAATTGCTCGGGACAAACCGGTATCAATGTTTCTTTAGAGGCCAGATGCAGAACTTTTTTGTTCAAATTATTTTTTCCATCATGGCAGCAATTTATTCCCAGCAAACAGGCACTGCAAAGTTTTATAGTTCCTTTATTCATAATTTGGTCTTTTTATAATTCATTCAACCTCCTTTTTCGATCTATACATGTACCTGTTCCAGAATTTGAAGTGGGTGAGGGAAGTGACAGTTATTATTCTGTTGAAGAGTTTTATCCTTAATAATTGGTGGAGGATCCAATAACCAGAGAACAATAGGGCAAAACCTGAAACGACCATAATTATGTAGAAGATCAGTCTGGAGTATTGAAGGTAAAAACCTTTGGAAATAACCTGCTGATCAACAAGGTATCCTATCAGTGAATGCGGAACAAGCGAAAACACAAGCCACCATACTATTGCATTAATACCGATAGATGATTCGATAGCTCTTTTAGGACAATTATTAATGCATTGCATACAACTCTCACATTTAAAAGACCAATAAGGCCTCCTGTTTTTCATTGATATTGCATTAACAGGACATTTTTCAATGCATATTCCGCAATTATTGCACTTGTAGCTGGCAAAAAGGGTCTTGGCGAGAGCAAACCGCCCGAAAAAATAGTAACCGATAGATATAGGGAACAGCATAATATCAACAGGCAGCCAGAAAAAACCGGATAACACCCTCTTCCTCAGGAGTATTCTGTTAGTAAATTTTGATAAAGTAATTTTACATTTTTCTGCAATGAAGTTTACCGCACTTTTTATTAATCCGGGATGGATCGTGATCCAGTTAGAAGGCATATCCAGAGGGCGAAAACCCCTGATCTTATAACCCTTAAATTTCAAAATAATAGCAGGGAGCCATAAAGCCATCCCTCCCAGGCCGGGTGTCTGAAATTTAAAGAGTTTCATTCCCGCTCTTGTGTTAAGCAAAAAAATATCAGATTTCCCTTTTGGAAATTTTACAATGTACTTTAGAACAACAGGCGGAGCGTTAAAACCATGTGTCGGATAACAAAATCCTATCAAAGTGTTCTCATCTGTAACGGAAAGATCCGGTTTTTCGTCTACAAGTTTTATAACTTTGGCACTTACACCTTTTTTCTCCGCCAGTAAAGCAATCTCTTCTGCAGCAAACTTCGCATTCCCGGTACCGGAGAAGTAATAAACCAGTATATTTTTATAGTTTGAAGAAAAATCTTTCATATATTAATACTATACAAAAAAATAGAAAAACAAAAAATGGTTTTTCAGGATATTTTGACAGAAGACCTCTGCCGATAATGTTAAGAGAGAACTTGTTACAGGATCAGTAGTTACATCAGATAAAACAGCCCCCCGGAGGGGGCTTATTTATTCTTATTCTTCGAATTTTTTAAATACTAATGTTCCGTTCGTCCCGCCAAAACCGAAAGAGTTGGAAAGTGAATAATTAACTTTCCGTTCAACTCCCTTGTTAGGTGTGTAATTCAAATAACACTCTTCATCGGGAACTTCCTGGTTAATGGTGGGTGGAATGAAGTCATTTTTTGTTGCAAGTATTGAAAAGATTGCTTCTGCAGCTCCGGTTGCTCCAAGCATATGCCCGGTCATTGATTTTGTTGAACTTATATTCAGTTTTTCTGCATGTTCGCCAAATAATTTCCGGATCGCTTTGGTTTCGACCTTGTCATTAAGGGGTGTAGAAGTACCATGGGCATTAATATAATCGATATTGTCCGGTGATATTCCGGCATCGTTTATTGCCATTCTCATGGTTCTTATAGCTCCACCAGCCTCCATATCAGGAGCAGTCACATGGAATGCATCGCCGGTTATTCCATAACCTACTACTTCTGCATATATCTTTGCTCCTCTCTTCATTGCATGCTCAAGAGATTCAAGGACAACGATTCCGGCTCCTTCGGCCACAACGAACCCGTCCCTCTCTTTATCGAAAGGCCTGCTGGCCTTACCGGGATCATCATTTCTTGTTGAAAGAGCTTTGATGGCAGAAAAACCTGCTACCCCGAGTTCTGTAATCGGGAATTCTGCACCTCCGGCTACCATAATATCTGCATCACCACGTTGAATTATTTTGAATGAATCCCCGATCGAATGTGTACTTGTTGCACAGGCAGTTACATTAGCAAGGTTCGGCCCCTTCAGATTGTGTTTTATCGATACCTGTCCGGATGCCAGATTCGCTATAGAAGCCGTCAGGAAGAAAGGTGAAACCCTGCTCGGGCCTCTTTCCATCAAAATTTCCTTGTTTGCTTCAATAGTACTGACACCACCAATACCTGAACCGATATAAACACCACACCTTTCAGGATTAAGTCCGGGTGCTTTTTCAAAACCGGAATCACTCACGGCTTCTTCAGCAGCAATCAAAGCAAAGTGGATATACGGATCATTCTTCCTCACCTCTTTCTTGTCAAAATAATCAAGAGGATCATAATTCTTTACTTCTCCTGCAATCTGCGAATAGTATTCAGAGGCATCAAAATGAGTAATCATTCCGATTCCACCTTTACCATTCTTAATATTCTCCCAGGATTCGGGAGTGCTTTTTCCGACAGAGGAAATTATACCCAACCCTGTTACAACTACCCTCTGCAGGTCAATGCTTCTGGATGTAAAAATCATCTCTTATACTTTTGAAACGATATAATCTAATGCAGAACCAACTGTTGAAAGTTTTTCTGCTTCTTCTTCCGGTATCTTAAGATCGAATTCATCTTCAAGAGCCATAATTAATTCAACCTGGTCAAGAGAATCAGCACCAAGATCTTCAACGAATTTTGCATCAGTAGTAACCTGATCTTCGCCAACATTTAGTTTCTCAGCAACAACGCCCTTTACTTTTACTAAAATTTCTTCTTTGTTCATTTTCTTCTCCTTTTTAAATTAAAAGTCCTCCAGAAACGTTAATTACCGTTCCTGTAATATATGAAGCTGAAGGTGAAATAAGAAATTTCACAGCTTCAGTTATATCTTCCGGAGTTCCACCCCTCTTTAGAGGGATCTGACTCAAATATGCATTTTTTATTTCTTCTGACAATTGATCAGTCATTTCCGTAATAATAAAACCGGGTGCAATGGCATTAGTAGTAATATTTCTGGCTCCTAGTTCTCTTGCAAAAGATTTTGTAAGAGCAATAACTCCTGCCTTTGAAGAAGCATAGTTTGCCTGTCCGGCTGTGCCGAGAATACCACTTACAGAGGAGATGTTTACGATCCTGCCGAATCTTTTTTTCATCATCTCTTTAGCCGCAGCCTGTGAACAGAGGAAAGTGCCTTTCAGATTTATATCCAGCACCATATCCCATTGCTCTTCTGACATCCGGATCGTAAGGTTATCCCTGGTGATACCGGCATTGTTTATTAAAAAATCAACAGATCCTAACTCATCAATAGTTTTCTTTATAAGCTCCTGAACACTGTTAATGTCAGAAACATCCGTTTTAACTGCAAAAGATTTAACACCATAACTCTTCAAACTTTCAGCTACTTTGACAGCTTCATCATACATAATATCAGAGATCACCACATTCAGTCCGGCTTTGGCCAGCCCCTCGGCAATCGCTTTTCCGATGCCTCTGGCAGCTCCTGTTACTATTGCATTTTTATATTCTTCATACATATTTATACTCCTTTAAAACTGACTGAACCTTCTCTGCTTCAACGGTGATCTTCTCAAGTACATTTTCCGTTACAAATTTTTTCCCCATATAAATTGCATTCTTAATTGCTTTTGCACTTGATTTGCCATGTCCTACAATAACAAGTCCGTTTATTCCCAAAAGTAATGCACCGCCATATTCGGCATAATCCATTTTCTTCCTTACTCTTCTGATCGAACTTTTCAAAAGAAAAAATCCTGCCTTTGAAAGTAAACTATTTCCCATTTCTTTCATTAACATTGACTGCATGGTCTCCACAACGCCTTCAGATACTTTGAGAGCAACATTTCCGGTAAATCCGTCTGTAACAATAAGATCCGCTTCGCCCGAATAAACATTTGATCCTTCCACATTACCGATAAAATTTATATTAAGGGATTTTAACATATTAAAAGTTTTTTTTGTAAGTTCATTACCCTTAACTTCTTCTTCACCGATACTCATGAGTGCAATCTTAGGATCTTCAACCCCATAAACATTTTCCAGAAACACCTTCCCCATCAAAGCAAATTGAACAAGATTTTTCGGTTTTGAATCGACATTTGCCCCTGCATCAAGAAGAAGAGAATGTCCTTTAGGGGTCGGTAGCATTAAAGCAAGAGCCGGCCTTTCTATCCTTTTCAAGTTCCCCAGGACATTTTTTGATATAGACATAACCGCACCTGTATTTCCTGCTGAAATCATAGCCTGAGCAACACCTTTCTTCACAAGGTCGAGCCCTTTCTTGATCGAGGTCTGTTCCCGCCTTCTCCAATAAGAAAGGAAATGCTCTCTCATAGATATTTCTTCCCTTGCATCAACTATATCTATCATCCCTTTGGGATCAAAAGCACTCTTTTTGAGTTCTCTCCGGATTACCTTTTCCTTCCCAACAAGGATAATTTTCAGCAGACTTCTGAACCGCTGCTCTTTAAAATAATCAATAACTCCCCGGACAACAACTTCCGGGGCATCATCCCCGCCCATTGCATCAATTGCTATTTTCATACCAAAAAATATTTATTCTTAACTATCCTCGGTCTCTACGACCTGCCTGTTATCATAATAACCACAATTCTTACACACTCTGTGCGGAAGCTTTGGCTCTTTACATTGAGGGCATACCGATAACCCTTCTACCTTCAATCCATCATGGGACCTTCTTTTGTTCTTTCTCTGATGAGAATGTCTTCTTTTAGGAAGCGCCATATTTCACCTCTTTAATTTATTCGAAAATAAATTATAATCATTTATTGTATTTTCACACTTACAGCTTTCATTGTTAAGATTTGCTCCACAATTCTGGCAGATACCTTTGCATGATGTGCTGCAAACCGGATTCATCGGTATAAAAAAGTTTATCTGCTCCTGCAGGATCTTTTTTATATCAATCTTATCCCCTTCATAAAAAATATATTCGAGCTCTTCAGGATTAAGAGCAGAATTATCAGCATCAATAATGTCCATTGGGAATAAGACTATATCAAATTTTGAATTTATATTGTAATCATATTTTTCAAGACATTTAACACATTTCATTGAAACTTCAGAACGGACCTTTCCCTTGGCTTTTATCCTGCCGTTCCCTTCATTTGTAAAAGCCATGGTAAAATAAACGCTATCAGAAAAGAAGGAATCATCTTCTATCAGATAGAAGTCATCCAATTCAATATAGTCTTCAACCACCAGCCCTTTTTTGCCAATTTCATGTATATCAATATTCATTATGTTTTCCTGAGATTTTCCAACTGGAAAGACCTATTTTTAGCACATTTCAGACTTTTAGTCAAGATTGAGGCATTGAA
>JAGLQR010000008.1 GCA_023136725.1 Candidatus Aminicenantota bacterium | reverse complement strand
TAAACGGTTCTATCAAAAGTGACTTCAATCTGCCAAGGACCAGAAAATTTATCGGAAGTAAAATGACCGGTACCGTTAACAAAGGCAAATTTGATGTTAAGATAGAAACAGTTAACGGAAGCATTAAGGTTTTTGGAAATTAAAAGAATCATATAAACAACTCCATAACAATACTAATTCTGCCGCTGTTTGATATAATAGTGGTATGAAGAGAGAGATCTTTGTAGGAAATGTCGGGATCGGCGGGGATCACCCCGTTTCAATTCAGTCAATGACAACCACAGATACCAGTGATCCCGGGTCCACTATTGATCAGATCCGGCAACTCTATATGGCAGGATGTCAGATAGTCAGAGTCGCCGTTCCGGATCAGAATTCTATTTCATCATTAAGGGAGATAAAATCAGAATCCCCTATTCCGCTCATTGCCGACATCCATTTTAATCCCGACCTTGCGATGGGGGCGATCGACGCCGGAGTGGACGGGATCAGGATCAATCCCGGAAATATAGGAAGTAGAGAAAAACTGGGACGTATAATCAAATCTGCCGCTGAACACAATATTTCGATCAGGATAGGGGTCAATTCCGGATCAATCGAAAAAAAATATTTGAGGCCGGGAAAAACCAGAGCTGAAATGATGGTCGATTCCGCCCTGGACAAGATCAAACTTTTTGAGGATTCAGGTTTTTTAAATATTAAATTATCACTGAAATCTTCAGATGTTATGGAAACAATTGAAGCATACAGAAAAATTGACAAAGAGTGTGATTATCCCCTCCACCTTGGAATTACAGAAGCGGGGACATTATTTTCAGGAACCATAAAATCCTCCATAGGAATCGGAAGCCTTCTGGCAGACGGGATCGGAAACACGATCAGGGTATCCCTCACCGATGATCCTGTGGAAGAAGTAAAAGTGGCAGTAGAGATCCTTAAAGTGCTTGGGCTGAGAGAACGGGGACTTGAAGTCGTGTCGTGCCCTACCTGTGCCAGGGTAAGCGTAGACTTGATAAATATCGTAAAGAAATTTGAAAAGAAGCTTGGTGAACTTAAGCTGAATAAGAATATAAAGATCGCAATTATGGGATGTGAAGTAAACGGGCCGGGTGAAGCCAAAGAAGCAGACATTGGAATTGCATTTTCAAAAAATATAGCCTACCTGTTCAGAAAAGGCAAAATGATCGAAAAACTTGATCCCGAAGATTCACTCGACCGCCTTCTGGAAATTATCAAAAATATCTGATCAGACTTTTGACAGCCCCTGCTCAAGATCCTGAATAATATCTTCAACATCCTCCAGGCCGACTGAAATCCTTGTAAGTTCATCAGTTATTCCAGCCTTCATTTTTTCTTCTCTCGGGACTCCGCTGTGAGTCATTGAAGCAGGATGCTGAATAAGAGTATCAATAGTACCGAGAGAGACTGCCAGGGTCATCATTTTTACAGATTTCATGAGCCCCTTACCAGCTTCGAATCCACCTTTAAGATCAAAAGCAATAACAGAAGAGAATCCGGTCATTTGTTTTTTCGCAAGTTCATGGCCTTCAAAATCAGGTAATCCCGGATAGTAAACCTTCAGTACTTTATCATGCCCCTGTAGATATTCCGCAACTTTCTGAGCATTGGTATTATGCTTGTCCATTCTGAGAGAGAGGGTTTTTATCCCCCTTAGACAAAGATATGAATCGAATGGGTTTGCATTCCCTCCCGTAAGTTTTGTAAAAGATCTGATCTTTTTGTGAAGCTCTTCTGTCTTTCCTACCGAGAATCCCATTACAACATCCCCGTGGCCGTTCAGATATTTCGTAGCTGAATGCATTATCACATCAGCACCGAGTTCAAAAGGCCTCTGGAGATAAGGTGTGGCAAATGTATTATCAACGACCAGTAATGCATTTGCATTTTTAGCGATTTCAGAAACTCCCCTGATATCTGTAATACTTAGTGTCGGATTAGCTGGCGTTTCGATATAGATAAGCTTAGTATTGCTTTTAACACTATTTTTATATTCATTAAGGTCAGTACTTTTTACCACTGATGATTCAACTCCGTATCTTGCTGCAAAATCGGTTAGTAATGTAGTAGAAGCACCGTACAATGTATCAGAAACAATAATATGGTCTCCGGCCTTTACGAACGGGAAAACACTGGCAAGAACTGCCGACATCCCTGAACTCGTTGCAGTGGCGCCGAATCCCCCTTCAAGCCCGGCAACTACTTTCTCAACAGCATCGATCGTAGGATTTCCCAGCCTCGTGTATATATACCCCTCACCCTTTCCGGCGAAAAGTTCTGCTCCATGTTCCGGGGAATCAAAATAGAATGTTGATGTCTGGAAAATAGGAAACGAATGCGAATTGAATGGTTTTTTGTGTCCTTCAAGATGGATCTGGTTTGTGGAAAATTTATGCTCTTTCATTTATGCTCCTGATTTTATTATATCCGAAATGCCCCTCTGGCACAACCGAAAGTATTAGGTTTTATCTTAGAAATATTGGAGTGGAACAAAGATTATTCCATCATTTTCATCTTTGATTTGCAAATATCCCACCAGGATGCTATAGATATCCCCATTACACTGATAAAGGAGAAACGAATGGTAACAAGCAAAAGTACAACCTGGAAATTTCCTGCTACATTCTGGATCGCGAACCTGGTTGAGTTTTTCGAAAGGGCTGCATACTATGCGGTCTTCATTGCAATAACACTCTATCTTACAAATGTTGTAGGCTACAACGATATATGGGCAGCATGGATAAGCGGTGGATTTTCGGCCGGACTTTATTTCCTCCCGCCTTTTGCCGGAGCCCTCGCAGACAAAATCGGGTTTCGTAAGGGAATTATCCTCGCTTTCTCGCTTCTCAGTATCGGATATTTATTTCTCGGACTCTTCCCCTACAAACTTATGGTTATACCAACTCTTGTCATCGTCATGATCGGGGGATCTTTTATTAAATCGATCATCACAGGTACTGTCGCTGTTACAACCAATGAAGAAACCAGAGCAAGAGGCTATTCCCTCTTTTACATGGTAGTTAATATAGGGGCTTTCCTCGGGAAAACTTTTGCGGCACCCATGAGGATAAATATTGGTATAAAGTCAATAAATTTCTTCTCAGCGACAATGACCATCATTGCACTTATAGTCGTATATTTCTTTTATAAAAATTCGAATCATAGCGGCGAGGGAAAATCACTTAAAGAGACATGGGAAGGATTTATAAGGATCGTATCCAACCTCCGGCTGATAACGCTGATAATTATTGTTACCGGATTCTGGATGATCCAGCACCAGCTTTATGCAACCATGCCGAAATATGTGATAAGGACAGTGGGGGAACATGCAAAACCTGAATGGATCGCAAATGTGAACCCTGCTATAGTAATGATCTTTGTAGTCCTGATAACTCAATTAATGCGAAAGGTGAGAGCTGTTTCTTCAATGACTATCGGAATGTTCATAATGCCCCTCTCAGCACTCACTATGGCATTGAGTCCCGTTCTGGAATCCGTAACAGGACAATCAGTTTCAATATTCGGATTGTTTACATTGCACCCTATAACAGTGATGCTCATTTTCGGGATTATGCTGCAGGGCCTTGCTGAATGTTTTATTTCTCCACGATTCCTGGAATTCTTTTCACTTCAGGCTCCAAAGGGTGAAGAAGGATTATACCTCGGATTCAGCCACCTTCATTCATTCCTGGCCTCACTTCTGGGATTCGGCCTGTCAGGATATTTACTAACCGAATACTGCCCCGATCCGAGATTTCTGACCGCTGCTGAAAAACTGCATGCATATGATAAATCCTATATGATCTGGTATTATTTTGCAGCGATAGGGCTGGTCTCGGCAATTGCTCTTATTATCTATAATTTTGTTACAACGAGGATCGACAGAAAAAAGGTGCAATAGAAGAGCTGATAAGATCAAAATCCCATTTCTCTGATCAGGAAATCAGCTCCTGCTACAAAATCAGTAACAAACAATACATACCGGGTATCTACATGAATGGTCCTTTGGTATCGGGGAATTACATAGTAATCGCCTGTAACACTTTCATATGTCATATCAAATACAATACCGACCATTTCTCCTTTTGCATTAAGGACAGGTGAACCTGAATTTCCTCCTGTCACATTGGTAGTGTTTAGAAAACATACTACTACATCGCCTTTCTTTTTATCCATGTAGGATCCGAATTTTTTTTCAACCGAAAGTTTCTTCAAGTCCGGAGGAACAATAAAGGGATCTTTTCCGGTTTCCTTTTCCAACACACCTCTTAATGTGGTAAAAGGTTCATAATAAACTCCATCTGCCGGGCTGTATCCTTTAATAGTTCCATATGTGAAGCGTATTGAAGAGTTGGCATCCGGTGCGATCCTTCCCTTCTTAAACTCCATCATGCCATTAATGTAAATTCTCTTAAGATCTTCCCTCTCCTGTCTGACAACTTTTTGCCTGTCCCTGATGATTTTCATCTCTTTTTCAAGTTTTGATGCAAGGAGAATGAACGGATCCCCTGTTTCTATAAGTTGTTTCAAATTCATTTTGAACATTTTCAGTCGGATTTCCTTATCATTGATTGATGTTTTACTATAGAGTTTATCAACAAAATCATTAATTTTATTGTCTGCCAATACCTGTCTAAATGTCCCGGGCCACAATGCTCTCTCTTTCCCCTTCACTAAATTGAGAATAAATTTAAATAACTTCCTGTCTGTTTCAAGCTGATAATTTTTCTCAGCATGTTCAAGCCGCACAAGAATTTTATGATAATCCCTTTTCTGATACCCTGGCTCCCTTTCTATATCAGGTTTTTCTTTTTCTAACACAGAACGGTAAATTGTGTGTGCATTCCGAAGCATTGCATTCCCATACCTGCTTATCAGATTTTTCAGCGTCTTAGATCTTCGATCCAGGTTTGTGTTCTTTTCTATATTACTTGCTATTTGATTTAAATTAACTTTAATTTTTTTCTCTTCATTTTCTCGATCACACCATTCAATAAACTCAGACTCTTCCCTTTTTTTAAGTCCAACCAGTTTGTTGGATTTAAAACCTTCAAGTTTTCCGGTATAATTTTTCAATCCGTTGTTTAAACCTTTGTGAAGCGATGCATACCTGATCTGGACCTCTCTGTTATCTTTCCAAATTTTCTCAAGAAAACCAATCAGTTCTTCCCTGAAATCGATTGCATCCGTCAACTTACCGATATCAGCCACCAGTTCTGACACTGTCATATTCCGGTAAGTTCTTCCCGGATACCCCATCACAAATGTGAAGTCCCCTTCACTTAATCCTTCTATTGAGATCTTCAGGTAAGATTTCGGTTTGTAAGGGACATTGCTCTTGTTAAATTTTATTCCTTTATTATCTGATGAAACATATGCTCTCAGATAAGAAAAATCTCCTGTATGACGGGGCCACATCCAATTATCAACATCCCCACCGAAGTTTCCTATTGATCCGGGCGGCGAATATACAAGGCGAATATCATGAAGTCTTTTGAACCTGAACAAGTAATATCGGCTTCCGCTATACATAGATTTGATTACACATCTCCTGTCCTTCGCCTCTGTTTCTTTTTCCGATATGATCTCTTTTTCCAGTTTTTCTATTACTTTATACCGCTCTTCCGGATCTGTAACTCCTTTCAAAACCTTTTGAAATAAACCGGTAACTTCTTCATAACCAAGCAGAACATCTGCAATATAACCGATAGCTGGTATTTCCATTTCCCGGCTCTTTGCCAGAAATCCATTAAGAATATAGTCATTTTTTTTATTCGATGCCTTTTGTATGGCACCGAAGGCGACATGATGATTGGTAAGGATCAAACCCTCAGGGCTGACAAAACTCCCTGTCCCTCCACCAAGATTCACAACGGCACTCATAATCCCAGTACCATCTTTATTATACAGATCTCCCGGATCCATCTTAAGACCCTCTTTTTCAAGATTCAGGTCTTTCATCTGATGAGGCATCCACATCCCATCATCAGAGTAGGAACCTATACCCAACATTGAAATAATAAGGAAAATTAACATAAGTTTTGACATTAAAACCTCCAAAATCTATTAATATTTAACTATACCACCAGAAATTCCTGCAATTTTTCGCTTAAGCCGGGCGAGCCTCTTCTCAAAGTCTTTCCGCTGAGCTTCCGAAATTTCCGCCAACTCAAGCCCCTTCTCTACAAATTCTACAGCTCCGGCAAAATCTTTTTTCCTGTGCTCAAGATAGATAGACATCTCTCTGAATGCCAGTTTATCTCCATGCTCGGACAATGTTTTCCACAACCCTTCCGCTTCTTCGAACAATTTTTTCTTTTTTTTTATGAGAGCAAGCCTCTTCACCGATTGTGCAATTATCTCATCTCTCAATGCATGCTTGTTGAGGTGATTATAAAATTTCTCTGCATCAGAAAACAATCCGGATTTTTCGTTCAGGAGCGCCACACCAAGTATTTCTCCCTCTTCTGAAGTTCTGGATATATCATCAATGTACCTGCAGCCCAGGAGAAGTAATGCTGAAAGCCCTACAATATCAAGCGCATTATGTTCAACTACTTTTTCGATCATTGAAAAATTCCCTGACCTGAGATACTCAAAATACAATCTCGGGATGAGGCTTCCATCTACATCATCATCCCTTGAGATGTTGAGAAGGATATCTCCCAGATACCCGAGTTTTCTTGATTCAAAAGTATTTTTCCATATCATCCTTGCAGGAGTAAGATAATCCAGGTGAGGATAATCCAGCAGGGGAAATTTTTTCCTGTTCAAAATATACCTGGTTTCCATGAGAGGATAATCAAAAGATTTCCCGTTGTAAGTGACAACACCCGCTATATCCAACTCATCAAGAAACCGGTCTACCTCTTCAAGGAATAACCCTTCTCTTGCAGGATCATTGAGCACAAATATCCGGACCTCAAAGGAATTGCCTTCAATAAATCCGAAACCGAGCATGAAAGGGATCGTTCCTGTCCCTCCTGAAAGTCCTGTCGTTTCAGTATCAAAATACAATAGCTTCAGCGGATCTATGTCTCCAAGCTCAGGATCATTAAAAATAGTTGAAATAGTAGAGGCTCCCGTATCATCCCATTCACTAAGGGTCACTTTCCCAAAAACAGAACTCATCGGATAATTGTAATTTATAACTTCAAAATCATTATCAAAATTTATATTTTCTTGAGTACGTTCTTCTTTTATTTTCAGAGACCGGTTCTTCAGATTTTTATTAACAAGTTCTTCAAGTTTTTGCTTTGTTGATAAACCTTGTGAATCTGTTATTGATTCAACCTGATTTTTTTTGTTTTTTCCCGTAATAAAATCCAGTTTTTTCTTAAGATCACTCATTTATATCCACTATTACAATTTTACCACAAGAGCTAACGGCTCACATGAACAAACAGAAATTTTAAGGCCTGACAAGGCAGATTTATTTTAATCTATGATGAAGTTCATGGGGTTGATCGCCTTACCCATGAAGCGCACTTCATAATGAAGATGAGGAGCTGTGCTCCGCCCTGTATTCCCAACAAAGCCGATCACCTGCCCCCTTGTAACACGATCCCCTTCCTTGACATTAAATGCCGCTAAGTGGCCGTATCGGGAAGTGTAGCCGAAATTATGATCAATTATTACCATCTTTCCATAATAATCTCTGTATTCTGCTACAAGGATAACACCATTTGCAGGAGCTATAACTTTATTTCCGGATTGAGTCGCAATATCCTGGCCGTAATGGAAACTCCTTTTCCCGGTGAGAGGATGAATTCTCCTTCCGAAAGAATTTGTAAGGTATCCTTTTGTGGGCCATATTGACGGAGTTGAAGCCAGTCTTACTTTTTGTTTATCAATAACGTTTTCAACAAATTGAAGATCATTCTCCATCTTTTTTGCGTTAATATTATTATTTCTCGATTTCTCCAGTATATCAACCTTCCTTTTAGGCATGGTGAGATCCAGATTGCTGTCAATCAATTCAACATCGGTAGAAATATCAGCTATAGGGCCGCCACCTGTTCCGATCTCCTGCAAGGCTGAAGGAGATGTAAGCCCTGCGGCTATGAGAATTCTCTTCTTAAAATTCTCCATTTTCGTAAGACTTCTCTGAGCTTTATCAACATTTCTTGTGAGCTCTGAAATAATCTTTGTTTTTCTTTCATTTTCCACTTCAAGCCTTCCCATCTTTTGATTATCAATGGACAAAGTGAGGTAATCAAAGATCACATAACCGAACAAAGCAACAAGCAGAACAACGGCTATAAGTGAATTCCTGATGAATTTTGATGACAGAAAAAGCTCTTTATTGGTTGAAGTTGCGTCTGAAACAATTATTATCGAATATGATTTATTCTTAGATCTCATTTTATCTCCGACTTATACATTATAAAAACGACAAAGTCAAGTTATAGACTGCTTTTTAAAAAAAACCTCTTTACTTTTCTTGACATTATTATTTAAAAAATGGTAAAAGTCTATCTGTAGGGGGGATTATGAAAAAAAATATCGTACTTGCAGATAACAGTTATACCATCCGAAGAATAGTAGAACTCTCTTTTTCTGATGAAGAAGACATTGAACTGGTAAGCTATGAGAACGGCCAGGACATTACCGATAAACTTCTTGAGCTGAAGCCATCGGTTGTGCTTGTTGACATAAAACTTCCCGAGATGAACGGCTATGAAGTATGTAAATTCATCAATGAAAGCGATGAGCTGAAGAACACAAAGGTCTTCCTGATCAAGGGAGGATTTGAACCTGTCGATGAGGAACAGCTGAGCGGACTCAAATATGAAGATTTTATAACAAAACCATTTGATTCCAAAGCACTTGTGATTACTATAAAAAGCATTGTGGATGAACCCGAATCCGAACCAGCACCTGAACCTGAACCTGAATCAACTGAAACCATAGATATTCCCTCTTCAATGCCGGAAGAGATCTCTGAAATAAGTGATATTATGGACAAATCTGATTCAATTGATTTCTCTGATGTACAAAGTGAGGGTGACCCTGGAGGATTAATGGACACTATCGTTGCCCCCGACTCCGAGACTTCCATTAAAGAGGAAGTCCTCCCCTCTGAAGAAATAACCCAGGGGGCCGGATTTGGAGAAAGCGAAGATAAATTATCACCTGATGTAGGCGAAGAGATATCCAATCCTTTTGAAGATTCTGCAGGAAAATCTTCAGAGATCGAGCCTGTCGCAGATGAAGAAGCTATTATAAAGGAAAATATCCGTATTCAGGAGGAAGAGCTTGAGATTGGTTCTCTTACGATGGAGGAGATCAATATTCAGAAAAATATCGATCAACAGAAGGAAGTGGTTCAGGAAACCGTATCCGACCCCCTGGTAACGGAAAGTCCCGTGGAACCTCAGAAAACAGAGGAAGCAAATGAAGTTCCTGAGGAAGGAAAGGATCAACTTGACCCCTCTTTAAGCAATATGAACTCTTCAGATCTTGAAAATGTTTTCTCCATTAACAATGCCGAAGTTGAGAGCAACTCAGTATCTGATCCCGTGACCATCTCAGATAAGGAAGAGGAAGTCCCGGATATGGACTCTAAGGAAGAAACGAAAGAAAAGTCTGAAGAAATAAAAGAAGTTCTTGAGAAACTTGAGACCGAAAGTAAGGAGAAGATCGAGCCGGTAACTCCCAAGGAAGAAACAGCAGAAAAGATGGATAAAGATGGCCTGGCTGATCAACTGGCCAGCCTCACAAACCTGCAGGGGAGCAATAAAATTGTGGAGAAAATCGAAGACAGATTAACTGTTTCCGTAAAAGAGATCTTGTGGGAAATAGTTCCACCTCTGGCTGAAAAAATAATAAAAGGTGAGATAGAAAAATTAAAGAGTGATATAGAAAAAGAGTATAAATAGAAATTCACCTCTTTTTCCCGACTTACCTCGATTTAAACAATGAAAAAGACTATTAAGAATTTTATGGATAACTTAAAATTGATCGGAGAGAAGAAACAATGGAAAAGAACTACGATATAGCAAAAACTGAAGAAGGATGGTACGAGAAATGGGTATCAAGCGGTCTTTTTAAAGCTGACAACACCAACGATCAACCTGTATTTTCAATGATTCTGCCTCCCCCGAATATAACAGGCTCCCTTCATATGGGGCATGCCCTCACGTTTACAATTCCCGATATCATAATGAGAAAGAAAAGGATGGAAGGGTTTAACACACTCTGGCTCCCCGGTATTGATCATGCAGGTATTGCTACTCAGATGATAGTCGAAAAAAATATTAAACGTGAGGAAGGAAAAACAAAAGAGGATCTTGGGCGTGAAAAATTTCTTGAAGAGATCTGGAAGTGGAAAGAGAAATCGGAGAACAGGATAGTTGAGCAGGTTTCCAAACTCGGACTCACTCTCGACTGGAGCAGAATGAAATTCACGCTCAGTGAAGAGATGAACAAAGTGGTCACAGATGTTTTTGTAAAATTATATAAAGAGGGAAAAATTTACCAGGGAACTTATATGGTAAACTATTGCCCTTCATGTAAAACTGTTCTTTCAGATCTTGAAGTTGACCACAGGGAAGTTGAAGGAAATCTTACATATATAAAGTATCCGCTGAAAAATGATCCCGGCAAATATATTGTTGTTGCAACAACAAGGCCGGAGACAATGCTGGGCGATACCGGAGTTGCAGTCAACCCGGATGATGAACGGTATAAGAAGCTGGTGGGATCGGAGCTCATCCTCCCGGTCGCTGAGAGGACATTAAAGGTAATATCTGATGAACAGGTTGCTTCGGATTTCGGCACCGGTGCTGTTAAAATAACCCCCGCGCATGACCCTCTTGACTATAATATTGCTCTGAAGCACAACCTTGAGAGCCGGGTTGTTATAGACAAAGAGGGGAAAATGACCGGCGATGTCCCTGAAAAATTCATCGGAATGAGCCGTGAAGAATGCAGAAAGGCACTAATAAAAATTTTAAGCGAATCGGGGAATATTGAAAAAGAAGAAAAACACACCCACAATGTCGGCCATTGTCAGAGGTGTGAAACTATTGTAGAACCGAATGTTTCCAAACAATGGTTCCTGAAAACCGAAGAGCTTGCAAAGCCGGCTATCGAAGCTGTGAAAGAGGGGGATATTGAGTTCATCCCCGTCAAATGGGAAAAAATATATTTTAACTGGATGAACAATATTCAGGACTGGTGTATATCTCGGCAACTATGGTGGGGGCACAGGATCCCTGCATACAATTGTGAATCGTGCAACGAGATAACAGTTGCTGCTGAACACCCGGGAACCTGCCCGAAATGCAAATCTCCAAAAATCGTACAGGATCCTGACGTTCTTGACACCTGGTTCTCTTCAGCCCTCTGGCCTTTTTCCACTCTCGGATGGATGGATGGATCACAAGATTTTAAGACATATTATCCGACATCATTGATGGTAACTGCCTTTGATATAATTTTCTTCTGGGTAGCCAGAATGGTCATGATGGGAATACATTTCGGAAAAAATATCCCCTTCAGAAAAGTGTTGATTAACGGGCTGATCAGAGATGATAAAGGGCAGAAAATGAGCAAGACCAAGAATAATGCTATCGATCCGCTTGACATTATCAAAGAGTACGGAACTGACGCATTGAGATTCACACTTGCTATTCAGGCTGTCCCCGGGATGGACATATCACTTTCAATAAACAGGATAAAGGGATACAAAGCATTTACAAATAAAATATGGAACGCTTCAAGATATATCATCATGAACCTTAAAGGAGATGAATCGGAAAATATCGATTTTGAAAAGATCTCGGTCACCGACAAGTGGATACTTCATCTGCTGAATCTCACAACAAAAAATATTAACTCATTAATGGATAATTATAAGTTGAACGAAGCGGCAGATGTTCTTTACCATTTTTTCTGGCATGAATATTGTGACTGGTATCTGGAATTCTCAAAAAATGATATTGAGAACAAAGAGACAAGAAACGTACTTAAGTACACGCTTTTCAGATCTCTTCAGCTTCTTCACCCTTTCACTCCGTACCTTACCGAAGAAATATATCAGAAGATCAAAACAGAAAAAGATTTCCTCCTTGAAACAAAATTTCCTCAGTTTAAAAGCGAGTTGGTTTTCACCTCAGAATATAAAAACATTGAATTGTTGAAGAAAATAACGGGCGAAACGAGAAAAACAAGGACAGAAAATAAAATTGATCCCAATACACGTCTTAAAACATTTTTGAAAACTTCTTCAAAGAAAGAGGCGGATATTTTTGCTGAACTTTTAAAATATTTTAATTTTCTTACAAAAAGTGAGAATGCTGAAATAGTAAAAGACTTTTCTTCTCTTCCAAAAGGATATCGGGGCGTTTACCTGAATTGGGAAATACTCCTTCCATTCGAGAACGAATCGGACAGAGAGAAGGAGATCGAAAGGCTCAGTAAAGAACTGAAAAAAGTTGATGATCTGATTAATAATATTGAGAACAGGCTTAAGAACCGTGATTTTGTTCAGAAAGCACCTGCAGACATCGTTAACGGATTCAAGAAAACATTGCAGGAATCGATTGATAAGAAGGAAAAATTTGAAAAAACTTTATCTGATCTCACCTGACAGAGAACACCCCATTCCGGATTTTATTAATATGAAAGATCTGCCCACATGCAAATCGACAAATGAATTTATAAATGAAAACCTGGATTCTCTTTCCGGAGATATTCCATTGCTCGTTTCCGCTGACATTCAGACAGAAGGGAAAGGGCGGGACGGACGCAAGTGGATCCCTGTAGGTGAGGGAGGAATATATATATCCTACCTGCTAAGTGTTAATAACAGAGAAAACCTCGGACTTCTTTCACTGGCAGCAGGGACAGCCGTTGCCGAAGCTGTAGCCGAAATTACAGGACTGAATGTTCAGCTTAAGTGGCCTAATGATATAGAATTATCCGGATTGAAAGCAGGAGGAGTCCTTATAGAGAACAAGTTGTTCAATAAAAGTATGTTTGCTGTAATAGGAATAGGGCTTAATGTCAATGTCGGCCAACAGCAGATCCGGGAAGATATTTTAAAAACCGCCACATCACTTTCAATAATTTCCGGCAGAAAAATGAATATTGGAGAATTAATATTAAGGATATCTGAATATCTGCTCTATTTCACCGGAATTATGGAAAATGGATTGTATGAGAATATATTGGACAGATACCTGTTTTATTTAAAGCACAAACAGGGTGATAAAATAAGTTTCCATTACTCCGGAAAAACAATAAAAGGCGAATTTAAAAAAATCAATGATAAGGGCGCCCTTGTTCTGGAACTTAAGGATGGTAAAGAAGAGACCTTTTTCTCGGGGGAGATTAACTCTGCTGTCTGAATAAAATATTACTCATCAAAAATTTTCATCCACTGATCGACCTCTCCATCACTTAATTCGGCATCGATCCGCTTCTGTTTCATTTCTATTCTTCCAGTTGCTCTGTATACACGTTTCAGTTCATAATAGAATTCGATAGAATTTATTACTTTAGCCCCTTTCTTCTTTGCAACATCTTTCAATTCTCTGTCAGACGTTACGAGTACCACATCTCTGAAATATGTATATCCGTTCAGTATCCTTTTTATCTCATCATCGGCTGAATCTCCGATTGGAGGGTATTTTATTACAATTTTCTCAGTCGGGTTCTCTTCACTTGAGAAAGTATCAGGTTCTCCATCAAAAACAACAATGATCTTACTGTTTTTTTTCTTCTGAAATTTTTTAACTATCGCAACGATCTCAGTTCTTGAATTGCTGTCTTCAAGAGATATGTCCGGAGAACTACCAATAAGATTATTACCATCAATTATATAAGGCATTTATAATTCTAAACTATCACCCGGTTTCATAATAATGACCTCACAGTCACCGCTGACCAGGGATTTAAATTCTTCAGGAGAAGATTCAATTGCAGGAAACGTATTAAAATGAATAGGTACAACTTTCGGAACTTTAAGGAGTTCAACAGCTTTTGCAGCCAGGCGCGGGGTCATGGTAAATCTGCCATCAATTGGAAGAAATGCTATATCCGGTTCATACATTTCTCCGATCAGAGTCATCTCCATTGTTAATCCGGTATCTCCGGCATGGTATACGGTAACCCCGTCAAATTCAACAACAACTCCTACTGCAGTCCCGCCAAGGTCTGCAGTGTGTAATGCGGGAACTATTGAAACCTTAACCCCGTTGTTTTCAATTGTTCCGCCCACATTCATCTTTTCCGCAGTTAATCCCTCTTTTTCAGCCAACTCTGATATTTCATTGAGTGAAACAAAAATAGCACCTGTTTTTTTGCAGATCTCGAATGAATCACCAATATGGTCACCATGGTCATGCGTGACAATAACAACATCACACTCGGTAATGTCGTCCAGCGAAACCGTTGCTGCAGGATTTCCTGAAAGAAAAGGATCTATCAGTACTTTGCGGCTTCCTTCAAGCAACAGGGCTGAGTGCCCGATCCATTTAATCTTCATTTTTACTCCTTAACCAGGAGGCCAGGTCATCCTTCTGCCACCAATAAGATGGAGATGGACATGAAAAACCGTCTGGCCGGCTTCCTCTCCGGTATTAATGATATATCTGAAATTCTCAATATTATTATCTTCTGCGACCCTGTTCCCCACTGAGAACATATGGCCCGTCAATGATTTATCTTTTACTTCTTTAATTGAAGTATAATGCTCCTTCGGTATTATCAGAATATGAAAAGGGCCCTGGGGATCAATATCCCTGAATGCAACAACTTTATCATCTTCAAATAAAAATTCAGTTGGTATTTCACCGGAACTTATTTTACAAAAAAAACAATCACCCATTTTACACCTTCATTGTGCTGATATCTGCACCTATTTTATTAAGTTTCCCTGGCATATCTTCATAACCTCTGAAAAGCTGGTAGGCATTATCAATAAATGTCTCACCTTCAGCTATCAATGCGCCCAGGACCAGGGAGGCCGATGCTCTCAGGTCAGTTGCATTGAGATATGTACCATTAAAATCAGAAATTCCTTTGATTTCAGCAATATTTCCGTTTATTGCAATATTTGCACCCATCTTATTCAATTCAATAACATGTTTGAATCTGTTATTAAAAATATTTTCTCTAATATGAGAGGTCCCGTCAACCTGTGTAAGCAATGTTGTCAATTGCGCCTGCAGGTCGGTAGGGAATCCGGGATAAGGATCTGTGTTGACCTCAACAGGTTTTAATTTCCCGGGAATCTTAACTGAAATTTCATCTCCGTTAATTAGTATTTCAACACCCATTGACTCTAGAATTGTCAAAAGGCTCCCGATATATTCAGGAATACAATTTTTTACAACAATGTTATCCCCTCTCAGGCAGGCAGCAATAACATATGTCCCCATTTCAATTCTGTCCGGGATAACAGTGTGAGAGGTTCCCTTTAGAATATCCTTACCTTTTATCCTGATCGTGTCAGTCCCCTGTCCCGTAATGTCCGCTCCCATTGCTTCCAGGAAAGCTATCAGGTCTGTAATTTCGGGTTCTACTGCACAATTCCTCAATATTGTTTCCCCATCTGCAAGGGTTGAGGCCATGATCAGGTTTTCAGTTCCGGTAACACTAACCCCGGGGAAAGTATAGTCAGCCCCTTTCAGCCTTTTACTTCTGGCTGAGATATATCCATCCTCTACACTGATCTCCGCCCCCATTCTCTCAAGGCCTTCGAGATGAAAGTCAATCTTTCTATCCCCTATTGCACATCCTCCGGGGAGGGAAACTCTGGCATATCCGTTTCGTGCAAGAAGAGGCCCGAGGATGAGTATTGATGATCGTGATGTTTTTGAGATTGTTTCAGAGACAACGGGTTCCTTTATATTACTAAAATTTATATTAACTTTATTCTGGTTGAAATTACCTGAAGCTCCGATACTTTCCAATGCACTGAACATTGTATTTACATCTTCAACATTCGGAACTCCGTTAAGCAGGACTTCGGAATCGGAAAGAATTGTTGCGGCCAGTTCAGGCAGTGAAGCATTCTTGGCACCTGATACCGTTATAGTTCCGGATAGTTTTTTTCTGCCGGAGATCCGAATTTTGTAATTATTCATAGAGGGATTATTATATAGATTTTCTCCCCTGTTTTCAAGTGTGGTTAAAGGTGAAAGTTGTTTTCGTGGTATAAAAAAAAAGGGAGGGGTTGCCCCCTCCCAAAGAAGAATCACATGAAAATTTTATCTGAGACCAGGTCTTCCTGATCTACGGTCGCCTTTTCTATCCGTACCTCTGGGTGATCTGCCCCTGTCTTTAAAGAACGCCCTTCTTCCAAGTTTATACTTCAACTCGTCCGCCTTCTTTATCTGCTCGGGGGTTAATACACCCTTAACATCCAGAAGATGAAAAATCCTGTCGATCTGAAGATTGGTTTTTAATCCTGCGATCTCTTTTATCATCTTCTCAATTGTTTTTTTGCTTATCTTATCTCCCTGGAGATAATTTGCGAATTTCAACTCCAGAATCTTGGTGTC
>JAGLQR010000079.1 GCA_023136725.1 Candidatus Aminicenantota bacterium | reverse complement strand
ATAAGGCAACAGAAGAAGTAAAAGAGAATTATAAAAAGATCGAAAAGACTGCGCTGAAAAATTATGATAATGCAAAACTGGCAGTTGACAAAGGGATCGACCAGATGAAAGAGATGGTGGAAGATCTTAAAAAAAGTATAAAAACTGAAGTTAAGGCCGAAGTTAAGAAAGAAACAGCAAAAAAAGCTGCCAAATAACTGCTACTTTATTAGATCTAATATGCATATTTTAGAAATAAAAGGTAGAGAAATACTCGATTCCCGAGGGAATCCGACCATAGAAGTAGATCTTCAATTGGAGTCCGGGATCATTGCCAGGGCTGCTGTCCCTTCCGGTGCATCAACCGGTACTCATGAAGCAGTTGAACTCCGTGATGGTGACAAGAGCAGATACAAAGGAAAGGGGGTTCTTCAGGCTGTGAAGAATGTGGATGATATCATCTATCCTGCCCTCGAGGGTATTAATGTTCTGGAACAAAAGAAAATAGATGACATAATGATCGAGCTGGACGGAACAGAAAACAAATCAAAGCTGGGTGCGAATGCAATGCTTGCTGTCTCGATGGCCGCAGCTAAAGCAGGAGCAATTTTTTCAGAACTCCCGCTTTACAGGTATCTTGGAGGAGCGGGGTCTTACGAACTCCCGGTTCCGATGCTTAATATTTTAAATGGCGGTTCTCATGCTGATAATAGTGTAGATCTTCAGGAGTTCATGGTAATGCCCACTGGTGCTGTTTCCTTCAGAGAAGGGCTTCGTATAAGTGCGGAGATCTTCCACACACTTAAAAGTGTTCTGAAAAGCAAAAATTATAATACATCGGTCGGTGACGAGGGTGGATTTGCTCCTAACCTGGGTTCAAATGAGGAAGCTCTCACATTGATCGTAGAAGCAGTAGAGAAAGCAGGTTACAGACCCGGGGAAGATGTTCATATCGCTTTGGATCCCGCAGCATCTGAATTTTTTGAGAATGGAAAATATGTATTTAAAAAATCGACTGGTGAGGTCCTGAGTTCTTCTGATATGGTAGGTTTTTACTCTGAAATGGTTGATAAGTATCCGATAATCTCAATCGAAGACGGACTCGCAGAAGATGACTGGGATGGTTGGAAGCTGATGACAGAGAAACTAGGAGAAAAGATCCAGATCGTCGGTGATGACCTTTTTGTCACAAATCCTGAAAGGTTAAAGAGAGGGATAAAAGAGGGGATCACTAACTCGATTCTTATAAAACTTAATCAGATCGGAACTGTAAGTGAAACAATAGAAACAATAAAAATGGCGCAAAAAAGCGGATTCACAGCAGTTGTTTCTCACAGGTCGGGTGAGACTGAGGATACATTCATTGCTGATCTTGCAGTCGGTTTATCAACAGGTCAGATCAAGACGGGATCGACTTCAAGAAGTGAAAGGATCGCAAAATATAATCAGCTTCTCAGGATCGAAGAAGAACTGGGAAAATCCGCCCTCTACAGAGGAATAAACACTTTTTATAATCTGAAGTAACCTGTATCCTCTCAGCCCTTTTAAAAGGGATTTTTAAGGGATTATTGCTGCTTTTTTATTTATTCTTAAATTTTACAAAAAAAAACTTGACAAATAGAAAATATCATCTTAAATATTATATTAATTTTTAAAAGTTAGTAAGGAGTTATTATATGGAACAACTCGAGATCATTTCGTGGAAGATTCTCGATGCGATTAGAAATTCTGCTTCGAAAACTTATGAAGTTATCGGAGATATTGATACAAATGAACATATGTCGGTTTTTTGCCAGATTGATGACGATTATATTGAACTTTATTTTAGTGAAGTAGAATCGAGTTTCATCCGGCATTTTGACGATGAAGATGAGTTCTTTTCAGCAATAGAAGAGAGAAAAGGTGATTTCGGAGAAGAGGAATTCGGTTCGCCTGAGTATTTCACTGATGAAGATGAGTATGGAGATGAGAACTCATCTGAAAATTTTGATGGATATAATATTAAAGAAGATGGTGATGAAGACGAGTTTTAATCTGCTGTCATCATTTCAAAACTTCCCGGTTCTTAGATGAGATTTTTCAAAAAGAGGGGGCCGGTTCCTGAAATTAAAGTTGACGATCCTGATCAGAAAAGAAAACTAGCTGCCTATTCAACCCTTGGAATAATGTTTCCCGCTTCAATTGCGATCGGACTTTTTATCGGAGTTGTCCTGGATGATCTGTTGGGGACTGATCCTGTATTAACGATCATCTTCACAATTTATGGTTTAGCAGCCGGATTTTATAATTTTTTCAAAATAGTAAATAAATATGAAAAAAGAAAGTAGTAATGAGTTGATAAAAAGAGTTTTGAGAAGAGCGGTATTCTTTGCGTTGATGTTTATTTTAACAATATTTGTTTTTACAAAGAGTGTCCTTTATTGTATAATGTTCTTTGTCGGAAGTTGTGTCAGTTTACTTGGATACTATCTGATGATCCGTGTCGTAGACAGGGTCATTCAAAAAAAGAAGGGAAAAGGATTGCTCATCTTAGCTGGTTTTGGAAAGATGATCCTGATCTCAGCAATCTTTATTATTGCATCAAGGTATTCTGAACCGGCGGTGTTATTTTATCTGTTCGGGCTTTCTATGATCATATTTTCGATCATCGGAGAAGGAGGCCGGCAGATATACAGGAGTTTTAAAGATGGAGCATAAGTTAGTTATTGTTGAATTTGTGAATGGGATTCTGCGGAAGATTCTGGGTTTGTTCGGAAATCATGTTGAACCCGGGATAGATATAATTCCCTCCCACATTGTACTTGCACTCATTGCTACACTGATAATAATAGTTTTCTTTAAGCTCACTGTAAAGAACCTGTCCATTTTTCCGGGGAAGATGCAGAATTTTCTGGAGATGCTCTATACTGCTTTCCGGGGTATGATCGATGATGCAATTGGAGAAGAAGGGAGGAAATTCCTTCCGGTCATTGCTACAATGGGAATATTCATAGCAGTTTCAAATCTAATGGGCCTGCTCCCTGAGTTGGGTTCTCCTACTGCAAATCTCAATGTTACTGTAGGTTGCGCATTTTTTGTATTTGTTTACTACCATTATCAGGGGATCAGGAAACACGGATTTTTCGGTTATCTGAAAACGTTCACAGGCCCGATCTGGTGGCTGGCAATTTTATTTGTTCCAATTGAGATAATTTCCCATTTTTCGAGGCCATTGTCACTCTCAATAAGGCTTTATGGAAATATTTTCGGAGAGGATATGGTAATTATTATCATTGCTTCTCTAGTACCTTTTATTGCTCCCATTCCTATAATGGGGCTCGCTGTAATAACTTCACTCCTTCAGGCTTATATCTTTGTTATGCTGACGACAATTTACCTTGCGGGAGCCATGGAATCAGAACATTAATCATAAGGAGAAATATAAAATGACAAAAAAATTAATGTTATCAGTTTTTATCTTACTGGCATTGTCAGTAACAGTTTCAGCAGAAGAAGGTGTTGTAAATAATGTAGCGGATGCAACGCCTCTCTTTTTATGGTCGATCATCATTGGTGTTATTGGTTTAACCTTTGCATCTATCGGTGGTGCTTTTGCACAGTCAAAGGCTCTCAGTACATCAGTTGAGAACATCGGAAGAAATCCGGCTGCTGCTGACTCTATCAGAGGAGTACTTATTCTCGGCCTGGTTCTTATTGAATCACTGGTCATCTATGTGCTTCTTATCGACCTGATTATCTTCTTTGTAAAGTGGGGCAAGTACACTTTTTAGAGGATAATTATGTATAACATTAATGGGAGGGTTCTGCCCTCCCATTTTTTTTTATTATGAAAAAAATCTCATTCAAGGAACTTCGTATCACGAAGAGCCTTCTTACTGCTCTGAAAGAACTTTACCGGGAGAATGTTTTTGATAAAGCAAGTGTTCTTGCTTATTACTCGATCATTTCCACATTGTTCCTTTTAACATTTTTTTCATTCATTTTCACAAAGGTTTTAGGCAGTACCGATATTTCCATCAAAGGAGTTTATCCATTCTCACCGGAATTTTTCAATTCAATTTCTCCTGATTTTTTGGATAAAGCAAATGAGATATCTTCAAATCTGAAAAATATAGGTATAGTCGGAGTATTACTTTCATTTTTTCTGGCTGTTCTTATCTTTAAAAAAGTAGTCCAGTATGTAAATGAAATGTTTCATATCAACCTCTCCATAGGGGACAAGAATAAAGCTTTCTGGGTAAGGAGGGCTAGTGAGATCGCTCTTCTTTTCATTGTGGGACTTCTTGGGGTCGGTTCATTTTTAATTACAGGTTTTATCACAACTGTTACATCACTATTTAAGGAGAGCCCGGTAGCAAAATATATAAACCCCGAATCAATTGAAGCTCTTAATAAGTTCGGTGTTAAATTTATTGCACCTTTCGCGATCACATTTCTGATCTTTTTCTTTATCTTTAAATGGATACCGGAAAAGAAGGTATGTATTAAAGGGGCTTTCATCTCGGCACTGATCTCAGCTTTAATATGGGAATTTACCAAGAGAGTATATACTTATTATCTGGTAAAAGTATCGATAGTGGGGAAATTGGGGGGCCCGATAATTGCCATCATTTTATTTGGTTTCTGGATGGAATTTTCAATGGGTGTAATGCTCTTCGGGGCTAAATTAACCTCAATTTTTGACAGGGGAAGAGATGAACAACTTAAAAAAGCTAAGCGAAATTCTTAACGGGAGACTTGAAGGTGATCCCGGGTTCGAAATAGACGTAGTTAACTCCCTGGATAATGCTGGCCCTGCTGAGATAGCAATAGCAGTAAAACCGGAGATGGTTACCGGAAAGATCAATGCAGGGGCACTCGTAGTCAAAGAGAACAGCGGTATCCGTTATAAAAATCTTATATATGTAGAAGATCCCTTTATCGCACTTTCCATCTTAATCTCTCATTTTCTCCCTGTTGAACGATTCAGCTACGGGATAGGGAAATATGTCACTATTGCTGACTCTGCAAGTGTCGGAGATGATTCATCGATCGGAGATCACTCCTATGTAGGGGAAAATGTTGAGATTGGGAAAAATTGTGAGATACATTCCGGTGTCATAATATATAACAATGTAAAGATAGGAGAAAATGCACTGATATATTCAAACGTTGTGATCCGTGAAGATGTTGTCATCGGAAATAGTGTTGTAATACAACCCGGTGCAGTTATAGGATCAGACGGGTTTGGATTTGCGAGGGATAAAAGCGGAAAACCTTTGAAGATCCCTCAGAGAGGAAATGTTGTTATAGGTGACAATTGTGAAATAGGAGCTAATGTTTGTATTGACAGATCTACGCTTGATACCACCCTGATTTCCGACTCAGTTAAAATTGACAACCTTGTTCAGATAGGACATAATGTGAAAGTTGGAGAAAGTACTTCGATCTCGGCTCAGAGTGGGATTTCCGGCTCAACCGAGGTGGGAAAAAATGTAATTATGGCAGGACAGGTCGGACTTGCAGATCATATTAAGATAGGTGATGGAGTTATGATAGCAGCAAAGGCGGGAATTTCCGGAAATGTTAAAGATAAAAGTATAGTTGCGGGAATACCTCAACAGGACCTGATGTCCTGGAAGAGAAGTCAGGTGATCCTTAGAAATATTGAAAAATACATTGAGAAGATAAAGATCCTTGAGAGGAAAATGGAGGAAAAATGAAAAGAACAATTATTTTATTAATAATCATGATAATGGCAGTTGTGATCCACGCAGGCCCTGAGATAACTTTTGAGAAGAAAAAAATTGATTTCGGTGAGATCACAAGTGGTAAGGTTATGGATCTTGTATACAATTTCGAGAACACAGGTGATGAAACCCTTATCATAAAAAATATTAATACTTCCTGTGGATGTACTTACACAAGATTAGAGAAAAAGGAATATGAACCCGGGGAAAAGGGAACTATCCCGGTAAAATTCTTTTCGAAAGGTTTTAGAGGGAAGGTAGTTAAGACAGTTACTGTAGTATCTAATGATAAATCTGATCCTTATATCCGGTTAGTACTCTCAGGATTGATAAAGTTAAAGAATTTTTCGGTAGTGGAAGTTGATAATGATGTATTGGATTTTGGGAAGATCGGTATAAACGAGAATCCTTCAAAAGAAGTTATGATCAAAAATACCGGAAATATAGATCTCAGAATACTTGAAGTTACCCACAGCCCTGAAGTTTCAACTGTGTTTACAAAAAAGATCATCAAACCGGGTAAGGAATGTATGCTCACTGTAACATTCAACCCTTTCCAGATCGGACAATTCTCGACTTTTTTAAGAGTAAGGACCAATGCTTTTAAAAGCCCTCTCCTGATAATCAGATTAAAAACAGATATCACGGAAGGGGAAAAAGAGATAGAAGAATAAGCTTTATTACTTCAGGAGGAACCCGAAATGGCTAAAGACAGGAAGGAACGGGACGAGCGTTACGAACGGAAATCGAACCGTTTGTTCGCATGGAGTGATCTTCTGAGATCTGTTTCAAGGGTTTTGTGGATACTTGTCGTTTTGATCCTTGTGGCTGGATTAGGAAAAATGTTCTTATTTAAATCATCTAAAGATATTACCCCTCCACCTCCTATTGAAAAACCTGTTGTAGTTGAAATTGATTGGGCCGGTGTTAACAGCGAAGTTCGTGAATTCCTGAAGGAGAGTCGTGAGAGATCGGAAAAGCTGGCACAAATCAAACTTAGTAAATGGACCGGCGAACTCATGACACGGGTAGATACTGACTTTCTTGAATGGTACTTCAGTTACTGGACTCAACAGAGTATCGGAATAAAGGGATTACTTGCCCAGATATGGCATTGGGTAGATAGTGACAGCCCTTCAGCGGTCGAAAAGATTACTGAAGATGTTCAGCAGGAATTTTCAAACAGGGTCCTCCGTCCTAAAATAGCCCAGCTGGAACTGGAGAGGATGATAAATGAGATCATGAATGACTATTCTACATTCTTATCCTCGAAGCTGGAAAGTATTCCTGGGAAATATAAGATAAAGAGTGTTGACTGGGACAGGTTCCTGAGAGATATTGCTGTTATTACCAGTAATGTCTCCGGAGACAGAGAAATTTCCCTGACCCTTAAAACGCTGGTGGGTGCAGGAGCCGGAGGAGCTCTGGTATTATTCAGATCCCTGAAGCCTGTATTTACAAAGATAGGTTCAAAAATATCGGCAAAATTATCTTCTAAAGCTGCTGCCAGGCTGGCAACAAAAACAGGTGGAAAAGTTGCAATGAGGGCCGGTGGAAAATTTGTAGGAACTCTTATAGCCGTTGGAATCATCATCTGGGATGTATGGGATCATCACAATACAAAGAAGAAAGCCATGCCTGTTCTGAGAAAGAATATTGAGGACTATTTCAGTGAATTAAAAATGTCTATATTGTTCGATCCCGAGTATGGAATAATGACAATTATCTACGGGATGGAGAAGAATATAGTTGATTC
>JAGLQR010000078.1 GCA_023136725.1 Candidatus Aminicenantota bacterium | reverse complement strand
CGATATCATAATAGGAAAAAACGGACTGGAGGTTTTTTACAAAGATATTCTTATCTTTTTTGGAGCACTGATTTCCGGAACGATATTGTTCCCGGTCTTGTTACCGGTTCTCCCTTTCCGTTCATTTGCTCTAAAGGGGTGGATATTGGGAATGATCTATATTATCACGATAAATTTGATAATTTTCAATTCTATACAAGGGAATTATGTTCATATGTTGACAATTCCCGTACTTGTATCTTTTCTCTCTTATAACTTTACCGGGTCATCAACTTTCACATCACTTTCAGGAGTCGAAAAGGAATTGAAAATATCTTTGCCTCTTTACGGATTCTCTATTCTATCCGGCGTTGCTGTATTATTAATAAACTTCTTTTAGGGAGAAATATGGGGATGAAATATTTGAAAAATGTTGCTCAGCTGGAACTTGATTCTGATAAGTGTACAGGATGCGGAATGTGTGTGGAAGTTTGTCCCCATGCCGTCTTTATCATAGAGAATAAAAAAGCCATAATTACTGATAGAGATCTCTGTATGGAATGCGGGGCTTGTCAGATAAATTGCCCGTTCAACGCACTTAATGTAAGGAAAGGGGTCGGCTGTGCTAACGCAGTGATAAAAGGAAAACTCAAGGGAACAGAGCCCACATGCGGCTGCTCAGATTCTCCAAGCTGCTGCTGATTTTTTTTTATCACAAATCCGATGAATGTTAGAGTATCCAAAACCTCAATAATTTTACATAGAAGTCCCCCAGGGCGGGGGACCTGAATGAAGCGTATGGAAAAGCCTTATGTTAAGGGGAGAGTTTCGGAAAGGCTTTACATTTCCTCTTTATATTAAGACCAAGTTTTTAAAATGTCAATATCTAGCCTTAATTATTGAAAGTTTTTTCAATTACTTTTCAAAATCCGGAAAAAATAATGCAGTATTTTGCTCTTATTTTTAAATAATCAGTCAATATTACAGTTTTTTGTTGTTTTCCATAACCTTTATAGTTATATATAGAGGGGACACAAAAAATGGCTATAGACAGAATATACTTTAAAGAAAAAAATTTTGTTCTTACTCTTATTTATGACAAGCTGACGGATATTGAATTAATTAATCATGTCCATGCTATGAATACTGAATATGAAGGTATATATGGAATTAAGGAACTTGCCGACTGCAGGTATCTTTATGATATAAGCGAATTAACAGCAAGAGATATGCTTACAACTGCAGATGCGGAAAAAGAGAGCACAAGGGTCATACTGGGTAAGGGTGCAATTGTTGCTGAGACTGATGGTATATTCGGCCTTGCAAGTATGTATGCTGCAATTGCTTCTAATATAAGGGAGGATTCCAAAGTATTTAGGTCTCTTGATGAGGCAATTGATTTTTTAGAACTCGGAGAGTTTAAATCCAAACTGATTGAACAACTTTCCGAATCTGCATATGAAGAGAGATTTAGCTCTCTGAATAAGTCTATCCTGAAGTAACAAATACGGATCACAATCGAATCTTCGGCCATAACAATAAATATGATTACTATCTTCATGCTATAATACTTTATGGGTAATGTTTATCTTCTACTTGCGTTTTTTTCCTCACTTTCGATCGTTTTACTTTTAAGAATATTTGAAAACAGAGGGTTTGACAGATATGTGATCATTGCCTCCAATTATCTTATTTCAGGATCCATTGGTTTCCTGTTCCTCACCGGGAAAGAGTTCCCGAATACAGAGATGCTTATATTCGGAGCAGTGATAGGACTCTTATTCTTTATTTCATTCTCTGCCTTCAGCCTTTCATTGAAAAAATACGGAATCGCATCTACAGTGACCTTCGGCAGGTTATCTCTTGCAATCCCCGTCATTGCTTCCATATTATTATGGGGCGAAAGCCCTTCTTTCACTAATGCAATCAGCATTTTTCTGATCTTCCTGATAATAATTTTATGGGGTGGAAAAATAAGAAACATTTCCCCTCTCCTGATCCTTTTATTTTTCCTCTTCGGTGTGATCGATGCATCTATGAAATATTTCAAGATCAGATTTCCTTTAGTTGATAACAATATGTTTCTGATCACATTATTCTTTTCTGCTTTTATTTGGAGTTGGATCTATATTTTATTTTCGGGAAGAAAAGTTAAGAGAGCTGCTGTCCTCAGCGGCCTGGCCCTTGGGATCCCGAATTTTTTCTCATCATATTTCGTTCTCCTGGCACTATCAAACGGTATCCCTGCATTTGTAACATTCCCGTTTATCAACATAGGAGTAATAATTTCATCAGCCATACTCGGAAGATTATTGTTTAAAGAAAAGTTATCCCCAAAAAGAATTTTCCTGATAATTCTGGGAATAACGGCAATTGTTTTTCTTTCAAGTTAATAAAAATCAGCCTGCAAGAGATGAAAGTTCTTTCCCGGTCAGCCTGTAAACTGTCCAATCTTCCATTGGTACTGCACCAATTGAAAGATAAAAATCAATCGCCGGTTTATTCCAGTCAAGAACTGACCACTCAAGCCTTCCGCAATCTCTCTCAACAGTTAATTTCGCAAGATAGGAAAGCATTTTTCTGCCGAATCCCCTACCCCTGTATTTCTCCATAACATAAAGATCTTCAAGATAGATTCCGGGCTTGCCTAGAAATGTTGAAAAATTATGAAAGAATAATGAAAATCCTACAGGTTCGGAATTCAATTCCCCAATAAGCACTTCAGCATATTTTTTTTCAAAAAGATTTCTCCGAAGCATATCTTCTGTTGCATTTACTTCATTACTTAATTTTTCATATTCAGCTAATTCCTTAATAAAGTCCAATATGACCGGGACATCATCTTTCCCGGCTTCCCTTATTTTAAATTTATCATTCATTTCAGGCTCCTGTAACAAAGGCAGTATATTGAAATCTTTAACCTTTTACAATATTTCAAAGCATGAGGATATACATTTTTATCTTTTAAAAATATTTTATAATTATTATAATATTGTAATGGATAATGAAACAAAATTATGTAAATTTTGTAAGAGAGAAAATTATGTCGACAATTCTAAATGCCTTCATTGCGGGAGATTTTTCCCTTCAGAGGGGACCAGGGAACCCGAATCAGCACCCACGGTTAAAAGGCCTGAAGCAGCAATTCAGGTTGAACACTTAAAACTCATCCCGGTCATAATTCTATTGATATCTTTATTCCTTCCATGGCTCTCCTGGTTTGTCGTTCGACTTACAGCATTTGATATCGCAGATTTTTTTAATATGGCTGCAAGGATGTCAGGGAGGAGTACACTCTCAATGGTTTTAATACAAATATTGATCTATATGATACCGGTTGGCTGTGGAATTTTTATCTTCAGATCTCTCACAAACAGGTCAATCAAGACAACCGGAATTGTAACGGGGATATTGCCCATCCTGGTATTTCTTCTTGTTATCTCTCAACCGACAGCAATTCTTAGAATGGTTTCAATAGGATTCCTTCTGGCACTACTTTCCGGCATTGCACTGATATCAATTTCAGTCAAAGAATAATAAACTAACCATTTTTACTTCCCTGTCATCTTCATCGGGTCAAGCAATTCTTCGATCTTTTTTTCATCGATCAGATTTTTTTCCTTCAGGATCTCTCTGATCGTTCTACCAGTCAGGTATGCTTCTTTTGCTATATTGGAAGCAGCATCATAACCGATCTCAGGTGTCAGGGACGTAACCATGGCAAGACTCTTCTCAACTAATTCATTACATCTTGAAATATCAACCTTTAATCCGCTTATACACTTTTCTCTTAATGTATTGATCCCGTTCGTGAGGATCAGTCCTGATTCGATCGATGTGAATCCGATAAGAGGCATCATAGTGTTAAGCTGGAAATTCCCCGACTGACCGCATATCGTAATAGTAGTATCATTCCCGATCACCTTAGCGGATATCTGAAGAACTGATTCAGGAATAACAGGATTGATCTTACCCGGCATTATGGATGATCCCGGTTGAACCTCTGGAAGAATCAACTCACCAATACCTCCAAAAGGGCCTGAACCGGCCCACCTGATATCATTTGCGATCTTTGAAAGTGATACTGCAAGTGTTTTAAATGCTGAACTCATAAAAACAACGGAATCTTTGCATGACTGGGCTTCAAAATGATCAGATGCTTCTGAAAAATTGATATTTGTCAACTCAGAGATCACTTTTATTGCAACCTCCGGAAAATCCTTATGAGTATTCAACCCGGTACCTACAGCAGTTCCCCCCAGAGCTAATTCCATGAGGCCCTCTAATCCAGTTTCTACTCTCTTAATACTTTTTTTTATCATTTCCGCATACCCGCCAAATTCCTGTCCCAACCTAACGGGTGTTGCATCCTGCAGATGGGTTCTTCCCAGTTTTATGATCTCATCAAATTCGTCCCTTTTTAATTCAAGTGAATCCTGAAGTAAAGTTAATGAAGGTAATAATGACCAGGATACAATTTCCGCAATTGCAATATGGATAGCAGTTGGTATAACATCATTGCTCGACTGTCCCATATTTACATGATCGTTCGGATGAACTGGAAACTTCGAACCGGGCTTCTTTCCAAGCTTCATATTTACCTTATTCGCAATCACTTCATTTGCATTCATATTAAAGGAAGTACCGGAACCGGTCTGAAAGATATCAAGGGGAAATTGCTCATCCAGATCACCTTCAATGATCTCAGAAGCCACGTCAATGATCTCCTTCCCTAATTCAGGATCGAGTAATCCTATCCTTATATTTGCATCAGCTGCAGCTCTCTTTACGATTCCCAGAGCCCGGATAAACTCTCTTTGAAATTTAATCCCACTTATTTTGAAATTACCTAACGCCCTCTGAGTTTGAGCACCCCAAAACATTTCAGAAGGGACATTCACTTCTCCCAGCGAATCTTTCTCTATTCTTTCACTCATGATATTCCCCTTCAATAATACAAATTATATTCTGAATTGTATTTTATAATTATACAAAGAAAAAAAAATAAATATTATATTAATATGAATATTTTCTACTCCTGTTTGTTTATTATATAGAGACAATAATGAATGAATCAAAAGCTATCAGGTTATGCCTAGTACACAGGGATCCTGCAGGGTTCGAATTTCTTGTGAAAAAATTCAAAAAGGAAGCTCTTTATCATGCTGTCTCATTTACCGGAAATTATGAAGACGCTGCAGATATCTGTCAGGAATCTTTTTATAAAGCATTTATTGCAATTCCGAAGTTAAAGAAACTTGACAGGTTCTATCCTTGGTTCTATGTGATTTTGAAAAATAATTGCCTTAATCTTATTCAACACAAGAGCAGGATCGACAAACATTCAAATGAAATCCACGAACACTCCGTATCAACAAATTCAGGACCTGAGACATTTTTTGAAAAGAGAGAAGAGAACGAAAACATATGGAGGATAATCAAGGAGTTGAAAAGTGAACACAGAGAGATCCTGATGATGAAATATGCAATGAGAAAAAGCTATGAGGATATATCAATAACTCTTAATATCCCAAGGGGCACAGTGATGAGCAGGCTATACAATGCCCGAAGATCATTTAAAGAGAGATATCTGGGTGAATTATCAGAATTTGATCCCGGAATAAATTTAGGAGGTAAAAATGGAAAAAAATAATTGTTCAGTATATAAGAACCTTATGATGGGCCTCATGGATAATGAATTAACCGAAGAAGAATCAATCAACTTAAATAAACATCTGATCCGTTGTTCATCATGCAGGGATGAATACAGCCTGTTGTCCGAAACCTCTGCAAAACTGGAGGGGATGGTATTAAAGGAACCTGATGATAAAATTCTTGACAAAGTCTGGAAATCACCTTACTCAAGGTTTGCAAGAAAAGCCGGACTTATTATGGTAATACTGGGATGGCTGATAATGATGCTTTACAGTGCTTATGAACTTTTGTTTATTAAGGAAACAGATTCGATTCCAGGATTTGCTTTTGTAATAATTCTTACGGGGCTGGCGATCCTTTTCATTACAGTTTTAAGAGACAGAATCAAGACATACAAGACCGATCCATATAAGGAGGTGGACAGATGATAATTGTAACAACAGACAGTATTCCGGGAAAAGATATTAAATCCTCCCTCGGGATGGTAAAAGGAAATACGATCAGGGCGAGACATATTGGCAGAGACATCGTTGCAGGGCTTAGAAGTATTGTCGGAGGAGAAATTATCGAGTACACAAAACTGATTGCAGAGGCAAGAGAACAGGCAATTGACAGAATGCTGAGTGAAGCAGAAAATCTTAATGCAGATGCTGTTATAAACGTGAGGTTCACAACTTCTGTTTTGATGGGAGGAGCTGCAGAACTTCTTGCATACGGAACAGCGGTCAAACTCGGAAAACCATAAGGGAAAAAGTTAAGAAAATTTAAGAATTTATTATTTTTTTACCATAGGGACAAATCTGACATTCATCTCTTCACTAATCATGATCTTACCCTTAACCTTGATAAGAAAGAGCAGTTTCTGAGAAAATCTTCCGACAGGAATTATCATACGGCCGCCCTCTTTGAGTTCTTTTATCAGATTATCAGGAATATCCGGAGGGGCACAAGTAACAATAATTGCATCATAAGGAGCATTCTCGGGATAACCGATATATCCACTGCTGTTTACAACTTTCACTCCCTTGTAGCCTTCCTCAATTAAAATATTTCTGGCATGTTCCGCCAATTCCTTTATTATCTCAAGCGAAGTAACATCAGCTCCCAATTCTGAAATTATTGCGGCCTGATATCCTGACCCGGTGCCTACTTCCAGAACTTTTTCCCCCTTTCTGATCCCGAGGCGTTCTGTCATATAGGCAACTATGTATGGCTGAGATATTGTCTGTCCGTATCCGATCGGACAGGGATAATTCCCGTACGGATTACATATATTCCTTAATTGTTGCGGAATAAACAAATGTCTGTTTATCTTTCCCATCGCGGAGAGTATTCTTTTGTCTTTTATTCCGAATTCTATCAACAAGGTAACCATCAATCTTCGGGATCGATCTATTTCATTGGAAACTTTTCCCCCCGGCATTTCAGACGAGCAGTATAAATGGGTCATGAAAACTGACATGAAAATCATAAAAACTGTCCCGACTTTAAAAAATTCACTCCGGATCAATTTCCCTCCCCTGTTAAATATAGTACAGATTATTAAAATAACTACTAATATCTATATGAGGAAAATAAAATTATTATTACAAAGGTTACCCATGGAAGTCTTCTTACCCCGCTCCCTTCATGCCCAATGGGAAGGATCATTTAATAGATATACTTAGTTCAGAAAGATGGAATAAATATCTGTAAATTCGCTTGAGTTCCCGTCCTTGTCGACAGACTGCATCTTGAAGTAAACCATCCTCTTCAAATTAAGATTGAACGGATAGAAGTATATGGTGAAATTGTTTGAGGTATATGTCATCTCTCTGTCAAGTTGAGTTGGAGTGAATCCGAACTTTACATTGTAATGGCTGAAATCAAATTCATTGTTTTG
>JAGLQR010000077.1 GCA_023136725.1 Candidatus Aminicenantota bacterium | reverse complement strand
TCCATGAGTGAGCATGAGGGGTTTTGTCTCCCTGTCATGGAGAGTTTTAAAATGGATCTGCCGGTTGCCGCATTTGATGCCGGAGCGATAAGAGAAACTGTAGGGGAGGGAGGTGTCATTTTTGATACAAAGGACCCTGAAAGAGTTGCCGGAATACTTGAATATCTGATAAATAATGGTCAAATAAAAGAAAAACTTGTAAATGCCGGGAAGAACAGATTAGATGAGTATGCAGAAGATTCAAATCCTCTGAAATTGCTTGAATTGATAAAAGCAATCTGATCCGAATGATTATTGATCAATTCCTCTCCGGTTTTCATTATGGTGATGCTATCGGCAATTCAGTTCTCCGTTTTCATAAATTTCTCATGTTAAAAGGGATAAAGAGCAGGATCGTAGCAATAACAATAGACGATGCAGTCAGAGAATATTGCACTCCTTTCAGTGAGTATAAAGAAGAAGAAGATTCGATCAGGATTTATCATTACGCTATATCTTCCCCGATTAATGACTACTTCCTGAGGAATACAGGGAAAAATATCCTGATCTATCATAATATTACCCCCTCAGAATATTTCAGAGGTTTTTCCGAAGAACTTGTAAGTTTAACAGAGAAAGGGCGTAAAGAACTTTCACTTTTCTCAGATAAATTTAATCTTGTGATAGCAGATTCAGATTTCAACGCATCAGAACTGAAGGAGATCGGATTTAGTAATATAAAGACTTTTCCTATTATGATATCCAGAAAGGAATATAATAGTGAATACAGCGAAAGCTACATGGAAATATTTAAAGATGGCAGAAAAAACATCCTGTTCGTTGGTAGAATTACCCCGAATAAGAAGATCGAAGATCTGATCAAATTCTTATCAGTATACAAGAAAATAGCCTCTAATGATGTCAGACTGATAATCGCAGGTAATGTGGACAGTGTCCCTCATTATTTTTCGTCATTATTGAGCCTTAAGAATGAACTGGGCCTTGATTTAAAGGATCTTTTTTTCACAGGCCACATCCCTTTTCGTGAACTTATCTCTGTTTACAGGAGTGCAGATCTTTTTCTATCAATGAGTGAGCATGAGGGATTTTGTCTCCCGTTGATAGAAAGTTCATTTTTCAGGATCCCTGTCATTGCATACAAAGCCGGAGCTGTTGAGGAGACCCTGGCCGGATCGGGTATCCTGTTAAGTAATAAAAATTTAGAGAAAGTTGCTTTGGTTGCTGAGAAAGTGTTGAATGATGAAAATATTTCCATTAAATTAGCGGAAGCTGCCGGTTTAAGAGCTGATAGATATGAGAGAGAATCAGATCCGGGAATTTTACTCAAATTGATATTGGAGGAGTTTAATGGTTAAGATAGGAGTTGTTGTTCAAAGATATGGCGAAGATGTAGTTGGAGGTGCGGAAACATTAGCCAGAGATGTGGCTGAGAAACTTAATGCCGCCGAATTTGATGTTACCGTTTTCACGACAACAGCAAAAGATTATATTACATGGGAAAATCATTATGATACGGGTGAAACCATTCTGAAAGGAGTTATAATTAAAAGATTTAGTGTCGATATTTTAAGAGATATAGATAAATTCAACGATTTGTCAGGAAGATTTTTTGACAAAAATATCATTGAAAAGGAGATCACAGAAGATGAATGGATCGATATTCAGGGGCCTGTATCGACAGATCTTATCAATACGATAAAATCGGAACAAGAAAATTTTGATATATTTATTTTCTTTACTTATCTGTATTATACAACTGTAAAAACTCTCAGGATTCTCAAAAAACCCTCGGTTCTTTTCCCGACCGCACATGAGGAACCTCCAATAAATATGGGAATAATGAAAGAAGTTTTCATGAAGCCGAAAGCACTTTTCTTTCTTACAGGCTCAGAGATGGACCTGGTTGAAAAAAAATTCTCCCCACCCGGAAAAATGGTTTTAGCACGAACCGGAGTTGATGTGAAAAGGGATACGGATGAGAATGCTTTCAGACGAAATTATCTTATAGTATCTCCCTTTATCCTTTATGCAGGAAGAATAGAAAAGGGGAAGGGGCTGGAGATGCTTTTTGATGCCTATAGACAATTGAGAAACAGCAGTGTTGTAGATCTGGTTTTGATGGGGAAAAAACTGATGGATATTCCAGAGATAGACGGGATTAAATATGTTGGGTATGTTTCTGAAGAGGATAAGATATCTGCATTCAAAGGTGCTGTTTGTTCAGTTCAACCGTCACCATTGGAGAGCCTGTCTATAACAACACTTGAGTCATTTACCCAGGAAACACCGGTTCTGGTCAATTCCAATTGCAGAGTTTTAATGGAGCATGTAGAGGCTTCAGGTGGAGGATTATCATTCTCTAATGTTGAAGAGTTTATAAAGAATTTTAATGTACTCTACAGAAATAAAATTAAAAGTGAAAGAATGGGAAAGAGAGGATTTGATTATGTTAATGAATTTTATTCATGGGATATTGTAATTAAAAGGATCTCAAATCAGATTAGAGAGCTTCTGGACCTTGGCTAGGTTGGAAATTAATAAATGAGAATAGATTCGGAAGATCTGAAAAAATTAATTGATGTCTGCACTTTATGCGGGAGTTGCAATAGCAGCTGCCCTGTTTTCGAAATAGAACTTACCGAACCATATTCTCCCAGAGGGAAAATAAATCTTATAGGAGAATTTATAAAAGGAAATATTCCGGATAGTGAAAAGATGAAGGAGTTGATCTCTGTATGCCTTATATGTGATTATTGCCAGAACTCATGCTCTAAGGAGGTAGATTTTAGAAGTATTTTCGCCGGATACTTTTCATTGGCTGGTCATTTAGACAAGGATAATGTTTTTGATTGATATTTTTGTTCCTTAATGATATCAATTTAAGGGAGAAAAAAATGGAATTACTCAGTATTATTATCCCGGCATACAATGAAGAGAGTACACTCTCCGAAATAGTTGAAAATGTCCTCGGAGTTCCTCTGGAACTGAGAAAAGAGATCCTTATTATTGATGACTGTTCTTCCGACAACACATTGAGCATTGCTGAAGAGCTGGCTGAACGATTCAATGGTGTCAGGGTCTTGAAAAATGAGAAGAACAGAGGAAAAGGATTTTGTCTGAGAAAGGGGATAGAAGAAGCTGCCGGAGATATAATTCTGATACAGGATGCCGACCTTGAATATGATCCAGGCGAATATCCAAAATTGCTCGGACCCATAATAAAAGGTAAGGCCGATGTGGTTTATGGATCAAGGTTCATGACAACAGAGGCAAAGAGGGTTCTGTACTTCTGGCATTCTGTTGGCAACAGGATGCTGACACTTTTTTCAAATATGACATGTGATCTGAATCTTTCCGATATGGAAACATGCTATAAGGTTTTTAAAAGTGATGTGATAAAAAAGATAAAGCTGAAGGAGGACAGATTCGGTTTTGAACCGGAGGTCACTTACAAACTTTCCCGTATAAAAGGTCTTAGAATATATGAAGTGGGAATATCCTATCACGGAAGGACATATGCCGAGGGGAAAAAAATCAACTGGAAAGATGGGGTCAGGGCCTTTTATGTAATAGTAAAAATGCTCTTTCTGGGAATAGTAAGGCCTAAACATCATCTGAAGTGATGACACTATCTTTAACTGTTTCTGAAAGCAAGTACAGGGCAATTCCTTTATTTCTTCTCATAATTGCCTTATTAGTTCATTCTGCTATAATTCTGAACCTTACCCCGGCCTCAGGCAGGCCATTCCAGAAGTATCTTTCCGGAGCTGAAAAACTTGTATCGGGTAATTTACCCTCAGAGAGGATCTCTGATTTCAGCCCTCTTTACCTTCAATATCATGTGTTGTTGAACAAGGTTTTCAGGGATCCCGTCCTACCTGCTCTGGGATCACACATCCTCCTTATATCTTTATCTGCAATGTTTTTATTCATGATATTACGATTCTTTTTTCCTTTACTGATCTCATTAGCTGGATATTTAATATTTTTATTCTCACCGGAAATTCTGATATATGAAAAAGTGATGGAGCCGGAACCATTCCAGATTTTTTTTATTACTGCGATGATATATTTTCTCTTCAGATATTATAAAGGGCAAAAACCATTGTTGAATCGAAATCTGGTATTGTCAGGAATATTTCTTGCTTTAACGCTTTTAACAAGATCAAATCTGTTTTTTCTTGTTATCTTAATTCCTGTTTGGCTATATCTTTTCTCTAAAAAGGGAGGAGGTAAACATATTGGTTTGCGGGAACTATCATCATTCGTTATTCCGTCAATTGCTGCAATCTTAATTATAATTTCAATGAACATTATTAATACGGGTAGCTTCTCATTTTATTACCAGAATCCCGGTTATATTCTTTTTGAGGGGAATAATCCTAACTCAACAGGGCAGAGTGCTATCTACCCTCCGCTGGTTGATGATATGGCCTATGAGTATAAAGGGGAACCGGATGTTCACCATCAGATATACAGGGATTTTGCCCGTAGCGTAACTGGTAATGATCTTTCAATTAAAGAAGTAAATAGTTTCTGGTCGAAGAAGGCCCTAAATTTTATTGTTGATCATCCTTTTCATTTTATTGAAAATTCAATATTAAAACTTCACTATTTTTTTCATGACTATAGACGTCATGATGTAGTAGAGGCTAATGAATATGATTCGAAATTGAAGGAATCATGGTTTCCTCTCTTCCCTTTCTGGATATTATCTGCATTTGCACTATCAGGAATGATAATTGGTATAAAAAGGATTCCGGAATTTTTTCCGTTATATATTGTGATTTTAATTCAGCTTGGAGTGCTGCTTGCCGGATATGTTTCATCAAGACAAAGGGTCTCAGTCATAGTTGTTTTAATTTTTTTTGCATGCTTATCACTTGAACTTGTTATAAAAAAACCGAAATTGATACCGGTACTCATGTTTGTGATTGCAGCAGGTGTTCCTTCTCTATTGGTCCGGAATGATCATATGAAAGAAGAGGATTTCCTTTGGAAAGTATACGGCAGGTCGGCTGAACTCTGGAATGAGGCAAGATCACAAAGGGACAAATTCAATTTTGAAACAGCCAGAGAATTAGCGTCCATATCATTGACATTAACTCCATGGCTTGAAGAAGAGAAAAGGCCTGCCGGAATTAATTTCGGTGAAAACGGGTTTTCATCTTATTCTCTCGTATATATAGAAGATCCTTCCAAATTTACTTTTTCACAAAAATTGAATTATGCAATTCTTCTATTAAATGCAGATAAACTTGATGAATCTGAAAAAATACTGGCAGATCTTGAAAAAAATGGTTATGGCTTTAAAAGAGATTTTGATCACTCCTCACAACCATCATATTATCTCGGGATCATAAAGATGAAACGGGGAGATTCTGAAGAGGCGTTAGAATTCTTTAAAACTGCTCTTCGTAAAACACCCGGTTCTCCATTTGCCTTATCCAGACTATTTGCATTAACAGGAGATGAGCTATATTTAAAGAAACTGGAAAGATATTTTGACAGGATCGATGCCTGTTATTTCCTTGGAAGAGCATTTATGGATTTAAAAATGTATCATAGTTCGGTTAAGTATCTTTCTTATGTAAGAGAAAAACTTCCTGAATATAGAAAGGGTAACATCTCATATGCAGTCGCGCTTGCCGGATCCGGCGACCTGATCAATTCTTATAATATTTACACTGAAGTATTAAAGAAGAGAGGTGAGCCGGTTATGTTCGAATCTGAAACTATCAGAATATTCAGTTCAAGAGTTGAGAAACAGCCCGGTAATGGAGTTGCTCACTATTACCTGGGGTTAATATATGAACAATACGGCTTATATCGCGAAGCTCTTAAAAGTCTCCTTGAAAGTGAAAAACTGATGGACCAGACTGAAATTATATTTAAAAAAATTAAGGAATTAAGGGAAAAAATAAGATCCGATCAGAATATCAGGAATTGAGGACAACATTTATAGCAGATTGTTATATCCCGGCTGATATGTTAAATATTAGACATGAGAAAAGCTGTTCTAAGCATTATACTGGTTTTACTTGCCTTATCAATAATTTTATTATATAAAACCTTCCTTATCACGGATCGGCCGAATATAATTCTCATTTCTATCGATACTTTAAGACAGGATCATGTCGGAGTGTATGGATATGAAAGGAATACAACTCCTGTATTGGATAAAATAGCTTCAGAAGGAGTTGTATTTAAGAATTCTTATTCAACAGCTCCCTGGACCCTCCCTTCCCACATGAGCATGTTCACCGGACTCCCTCCTTCAGTACATATGGTGGATATTGATGACAGATCACTGGATAGCAAAAAAGATATATTGACTGAAATTTTAAACAGCTCAGGTTATGTGACAGGAGGTTTCTTCTCCGCGATCTATCTGAAAGGTGAATATGGTTTCTCCAGGGGATTTGACCTGTATTCGAATGAGATTAAAAAAGATTCTGATACGATCACCGATAAGGCTCTAGAATGGATCGAAGAAAGGAAGCAGAGTGAATTTTTTCTATTCCTCCATTATTTTGATGTTCACTGGCCGTATCGTCCTCCTGTTAAGTATGCCGAAAAATTTGGTGTGGATACATCACAGAAAAGATGGTTCAGATACGGGAAACTTATGTTCCTTAGGAATTTTACCGATCCATCGGTAAAAATGGGGGAAAAAACAAGGAAAAAAGTGATTGATCTATATGATGCCGAAATATATCGAATTGATGCCAGTATCGGACGTCTGATCGCTTATTTAAAAGAAAAAAAGCTATATGACAAAACAATTATCATGGTCACCAGTGATCATGGTGAGGAATTCAAAGAACATGGATCTTTCGGCCATTTTCACCAATTGTATTCAGAATTGATCAATGTTCCTCTGATAATCAGGTTCCCGAAAATTATCCCCGGAGGGGTCGTTTCTGAAATCCCCGTAAGTTCAGTAGATATTTCTTCTATATTATTGGATATGGCCTCAATTGATATCCCATCTCAATTCAAAGAATATGGTAAGAGTATAGATGAAATGATCAATAAGGATGCTGAAAATAAAGGTTTACAAACAAGACAGATCATTAGCGAAACAAGAAAAGGGTCTACACACCATTTTGCTTATATCAAGAAATCTCATAAATATATATCTCCATATATGTTTCAGCCGCTTATAAAAAAGAAAAAATGGGTAAGGATTGATGATAAACTTTTTAATTTCAGATCCGATATTTCAGACTCATTTAATCTGTTGAAAAGTGAATTGGATATTGGAAAATATCGTGAGATTTCAGATCCTCTGAAAAAGGAAATAGAAGAGTATACAAAAGCCAACATTCCGGGGATAAGGATAGTCTTCTTTCCTTCTTCTGATGTAGGGGCGAACTTGATCTCCGGAAGTATCGATAACGGATCACATTTTGAGGAATTGCCGTTCGGTCTGAACTTTGATCGTAATGACAGAATAACAGATGACAAATTGTCTCAAACAATAAAATTTGATCTGCATATTAAAAACAAAAAAAAGGAAATTGTATTTCATTTGAATAAAAAATTAGAAACTCTCAGCCAATTTAAGATAAAAATTTCTTCAG
>JAGLQR010000076.1 GCA_023136725.1 Candidatus Aminicenantota bacterium | reverse complement strand
TTAATTTTTTTCTTCTTTGATCTTTTTCGATTCCTTCGATGATATGATCATTAACTGATAAATAAAGAGCCGGGCTGCTTCCCGGAATTACAGAATATATGTATCCTTTGCCTGGCTCTGATCCCACGATCTCAAATCTATGATCCCGGTCTACTTTTCCCAGTACAACAGGGATCTCTTTGTCATCGATCATTCTGTGAAATATATTCCCAAGTTCATGCTCTAAAATTGTCCTTTGTTGAAGGGTTCGATCCTCAATTGACCTGTAAATAAAAAACGACCACCATGTCACCAACATTGCTAAAGAGAGAATTGAAACTATGAATGCAAAGTGATGCAGATTACTCCTGAACCATTCAGGAAATAGATTGAATCTAATTTTTCTCAATTTTCAAGCTTTTTAATTTATATCTGAGTCCCGACTCAGAGATCTTTAATTCTTCTGCCGTTTTCGTCTGATTATAATTATGCTTTCTCAGAGATTTGATTATAATCTTCTTTTCAACAATATTCAATTTTTCTGTTAGAGACAAGGAACTATCCAGATCACTTATATCAAATTCAGACCCACCTTCAGAGTTGATATACACAGGAAGATCCTTTAGAGTGAGCATCTCTTTTCTTGCAAGGACTACTCCACGTTCTATTATATTTTCAAGCTCTCTTATATTCCCTCTATAATCATATTTAGTTAATGCAGAGAGTGCATCAGATGAGATTGAATCTATTTCTTTGTTTTCCCTGGTAGAGTATTTCTTGATAAAAAGATCTATTAAACCGGGAATGTCCTCTCTCCTTTCCCTCAATGGAGGGAGATCAATATTAATCACATTTAACCGAAAATAGAGATCCTCCCGGAACTTTCCCTCGGTGATCATCTTTTCGAGATCTTTGTTGGTTGCAGTGATAAGCCTTACATCAGTTTTTGTTACTTTGTTGGAACCCAACTTTGTAATTTCTTTTTCCTGGATCGTTCTAAGAAGCTTTGCCTGGAGATCAATTGAGAGATCTCCGATTTCATCCAGAAAAATACTTCCCCCGTCCGCCTCCTCAAACTTTCCCGTCCTGTTCTCAACAGATCCGGTATAAGCACCTTTAACAGCCCCGAAAAGTTCAGCTTCGATCAGGGTTTCCGGAAGTGCTGCAATATTTACTTTTATAAACTTATTATTCTTTCTCTTAGATCCATGATGCAGTAAATTTGCAATTACCTCCTTACCTGTTCCACTCTCTCCGGTTAAAAGAACATTCGCTCCGGAATCTGAAACTCTGTTTGTAAGACTGATAACTTCCTGCATTTTGTCTGAATCAAAAATAAAATTTTCTATGGAAATATTTTCTCTGATCTTTTCTCTCAGGCTTGCATTCTCTTCAGTTAATTCTATCTTTTCAAGAATTTTGTCTATATTGTGGTTAAGTTCATCCATCTCCACAGGTTTGGTCAGGTAACTGTAAGCACCCATTTTAAGAAGCCGGACTGCTTTTTCGACAGAACTGTAAGCGGTCATGAAAACTACAGGTATATTCGGCTGCTTCTCCAACACCTTCCTGTAGAATTCTTCTCCGTCAATTCCGGGAAGTTTAAAATCTAAAACAATTATATCTACCGGGTTTTCTCCGAAATAGACAAGTGCTTCTTCACCTGTCTCGAAATGCACAGCGGAAAATCCCCTTTTTTTTAAATTATCAATGATCGCTCTTCCGGCAAGTTTTTCATCTTCAACGATCATTATTTCCGGTTTTCTATTCATTTTAATTTTCCCTCTGTTAAAGTAACTCTGAATTTTTTATTCCCCTCTTCTCCCGACAGGATTTCTATATCTCCTTTCATAGCACGAATATTCTTTAGTACAATATGGAGACCCAGTCCCATTCCTTTTGATTTTGATGATTCATAGGGTTTAAATATTGTTTTTATTTTTTCGGGTTCAATCCCCTTCCCGTCATCCTCGACAATTAGTGTAAGAATATTTTTTCTACTTGAAAAATTGACACTTATTGATCCCGCATCAGCCTCTACAGCATTATTTACCAGATTCTGAAGTATCTGCATTAAGAGATCTCTGTCACAAATAAAATTATCAACATCCGATATTATCTTAAAACTGATACCTGACTGCTTCATCTCAGGATCCTTCAGAACCCTGAACTGATCGATCATTTCATTGATATCTATCGGGGAATAATTAACAACAATTTCTCTGGATAAACCTGAATAAGAATTAATTATGTCAGATATCCTCTTGATCTCGGATTTTATCGCTCCTTTATAAAAAACTGCATCCTCTGAAGTATCAAAATACCGGTCCAGAGAGTTAAAAGAGAGATAGATGGAGTTGAGAGGATTTTTTATTTCATGAGCTATTTCAGAAGTAAGAAGTGACAAATCCTTCAACCTCTCTTTCTCTTCCATTTCTGCCAAATATTGAAGATTCTTCCTATAGAGGATTTTGTCATATCTCAGAACAATAAATACTATTACCAGCATAATAATAAGAATTATTCCAATAATAAAAAGAAAATACCTTCCTGAACTTTTTTCAAATGAATTCAGAAAATCATAGTCAAAACCTATAAAAAGTGAGTAATCAACGGAGGAAGGAAGTTCGAAGTTTCCCCTTACTTCAAAAACCATCCCGATTGGAGAAGAGATAAACCTGATTTGATCCTGTGATTTTACAACCGGGAAATATCCTTCATACCTTGAGAGCAGATATACAAGTTCATCGTTCTGTTTCAATCCGATATATAAGATTGATCTGTTGGTATATAAACGATCGAGAAAATTTTTCAGGGCATCTTCACCCTGTTCAACAAGATGATATCCGGAGATCTCGATCAGTCCCTTTATTGCTTCTCCGCTTGCAATAGCTAATTCCTTAAACTCATTGTTAATTCTGCCCCTGTTTACCCTGTTCAGAGAGATAGTAATAACTATTATTATTACAAAAGAGACTACAAGTAGAAAAAAAAACCCTTTTCTTTTTTTCAACGTTTACCTTTTCTTCTCATTTCCCCTTTCCATCTATTCTTGTCAAAACCCTGCCTTTTACCACGCCAGAGGGGGAACCCGAACTTATCCCTGAAATTGAACACCTCTCCTTCAAAGATTATTGTTTGGGCAAGGATGATCTTATTTTCCTTAAGAATATTCAGTGAACCTTTCACTTCCACCATACTTCCCTCAGCAACATCCAGGCCATAGAACCATAGAGGAGAAACTTCTATATCATATTGATTATTACTTTTCAGTTCTTTTAATTCAAATATAATGAATTTATTCTTTCTGTAACTGTCCTCCATTCTTATTTTAATGATTTTGCCGGAAACAGAAACAATCTTATCAATTCTAAAATATTTGAACTTATCTTTTCCAGGCAACACTGCCCCGGTTACTATAAAAACAAACAGGAACAGGAAAATTACTTTCTTTTTCATTTTAAAAATAGTACCTGATACTTGCTGAAAGTGTCAACATCCGGTAGTCAAAGAATGAATCAAGAGACCTGTTATCTCTGAAGGTCATATTAAGAAAAACACTGGCTTTAGGAAACTTTTTTGAGACAGAAATATCAAACTGGGTCGTACTATCCTCTCTCTCTTCCCGTGGTTCCACTACGAGCCCTTCTTCATCCATAATGAATATTCCCGGATAATTCTTGGAAAGGAGAGATAATCTTCCTGAAACGGATATCTCCGAGAACGGAATAAATTTAATGTTTAAAGTTAATCTGGTACCTTCCCATAAATAATTATCATTATAAGGATATATAACGTATGAATTGTTGATAAGAGTTTCTGCTTCTTCAAGACCCCTGAAGTTCTTTCTGTATTCAGCTTCACCATAAATCCCGACCTTGGACCCTATCCCCTGAGAAACGCGTAAAATCCCACTCAGATTAGGGACTGACATTGAATTAACAGCATTTATATCTGTATCAATGTTCCAATCCTCTTCCGGGATGATCCTGGCAATATGCCTGTAATACCTGTAATTAATTCCAGTCTGAAGACGTAAAGTTGTCTGTGACGGAAAAAATTTGTTAATCTCAAAAAAGACCGTGTGATTAATGAAATCAAATGAGGAAAAATTTGAATAGTTCCTCAGTTCAAAACTATAACCTGATTTAAGTAAAAGAGTTGGTGCCAGATAATATTTAAGACCCGCCTCTGAACGGGGACCACTGTAATTGAAATCTGTATAATAATCTCTGTATTCCAGTACAGGATAACTCAGATTAAAATAGAGATAATTTCTCCCTTTAAGATACTTAAGGAATTGAATACCAGGTGTTAACCTGAAAGAATTGAAATCGGAATTATCTTTAAATAATGAGAAGTCACCTTCAAAATAAAGATTAACATTTTTCCCTGTCAAGTTCAGGTCTGCTGAAAGTATTGTGACCATATCCTTAACCGATGTAGAATTCAGAAATATATTATTGCTGAAATAACTGTTTATCCCGGTTCCCACATTGAATCCTTTCCCCCAGATTGAAGTTATACTTAAAACAAAAAAGACTATAATTATCAGTTTTTTATTCATTTTCGCCTTCTGCCTTTTCCTCTTCCGGATCCATTCCCGGAACTCCTTCTCCATTTTAAATTTTTCATTATATCTCCTTTCTGTTTTTTTTCATTTTTTTATTCTAATTAATCTCTTGCAGTTGTATAGCATTTACTCTGCCAATTATTTATTAAGAAATCAAAACGGGATTTGTTTCTATTACTTAGTTTGACTCTAATAAGAGACTTAGGAATAAAAAACAGTTCGCAGTGTCTTGCGCATTCAGCAAGTTTTTGCGAATACCGGAAGCAGATTTATTAGGCCTTTATACTTAGTTTCAATTTGTTTTAAAAAAACAATTATACTAAAATCTAGAGGCGTGAAACTTAAAAAAAAGATCTATATATTACATGGCCTGATCGCAACAGCTATTCTAATAGTTTTTTTTCTATTCTACAGTTTACATTTCAAAGCAGCTCTGACAAAACTCAAAAGAGAAAGAACGGACATTCTGGTTAATGGTGTTCAAACCCTTCTGGAAAAAGAGATATCACGAGTCACTCTTCTATGTGCCGATAATGCAGGATGGGACACTATGTACAGATATGTATCGAACCCGAATATAGATCTGGAGAAAGATATGGCTCCCGATCTTTTTATAAAATATATGAAACTCAGCCTTTTCTCAGTCATAAACATCGATCTAGATATCATTTTCCTAACAGGTTATGACCGGATAACGGATCAGAAGATTTATTTTGATCAGATCAAAAACAAAAAGGGAGAGTTGTGGGACTTCACCCTGGAATCATACGAATTGAAAAAAAGCCATAACCATCTGATAAACACAAAATACGGAGTTATGGTCCTTGTATCATCTCCAATAATCAGAAGTGACGGGAGTGGTGCTCCAAGGGGAAGATTTTTGCTGGGGAATATCCTGGACAAAAACTTTTTCCTGGCAATATCAAATACTCTGGGGGAAAAAGTAAGATACAGGACCAGAGATTTTGTTCCGGAATCGAGTATATTGCTCCTCTCCCGGAACGGATACAAACTATACGAAACTGAGGACAATCTTGAAATTCTCAAAGATATATATGATTCACACAATGAATATGCTTACACTTTGGGAATAACAGCAAGTAAGAATTTCTCACTTACATTTAAAAAAATTATTATCTTTTATTCAATGGGATTAATCTTTATATTCATCACAGCTGCAATAGTAATCTATCTGTTTTTTAATAAGTTCATACTGAAAAATATTGAATCTATCTCTGAAAAAACATCAAGGATCGTAACTTCTGATGACCTCTCCATTGTTTTCCCTGTCAGTTCAAATGATGAGATATGTATGCTGAAAAGAAACCTGAACGATATGCTTAAAAGAATGAAAAAGGAGATAAGGAAAACTCTTGACGTTCAGAACATGCTGATGTTAAACGAAAAAATGATCTTTCTGGGAAATATTACTGCAAATATTGCACATGAAATGATCAATCCCCTCTTCGCCGTATCCAATGCTGTCGAATACATAAGGAACTCGGATTGCTGCAATGACGAAAAACTGATTGAAGCCCTCAAGATCATCGAGAATGAGACAGCTCGTGTCAGAGAGATAGCAATGAACCTTAACCGGTATTCGATCCATAAATCGATGACATTTTCCGAGACCGACCTGAATGACATAATAGATGCTGCGATAATGGTGGCTAAATGGTCAAGAAGTATAGACAAGATCACTTTCAAGAGGGAAAATGTAAAAAATAAATTAAATCTATTTTGTAATCCCGGAGCAATTCAGCAGGTATTTATTAACCTTATTATAAATTCTATCGATGCACTTATGGGGAAAGGAGATATTACAATTAATATCTCAGGAAATGAACTTGGTTATACGATAGATTTCATTGATGATGGACCCGGTTTTACAAAAGCTATAATAAATAATGCTTTTGATTCATTTAAATCCACAAAGAACGGGAAAGGAGCCGGCCTTGGCCTTTACATATCATACAACATCATAAAAGATCATGGCGGAACTATCAGAATTGATAGTGAATATAAGAATGGATCTCATATTATTATAACAATTCCAAATAAAGGAGTGTTACGTGATGGCAAATCAGACTAAGATTTTATTTGTTGATGATGAAAGAGATATTTTAAAGTCTTTCAAGCTATGGATAGAGGATGAGGGGTTTACAGTTTTCGCTGCAAATTCAGGAGAGAAAGCTGCAGAAATATTAAAAAAACACCCCATCGAAGTTTGTCTTCTTGATCTGAGATTAGGAGAAGAGAACGGGATCGAAGTTGCCTGTGAACTCAGTGAAAAAGATGAATTTTTAAAGACAATAATAATAACTGGATACCCCTCTTATGATACGGCCATCGCTTCACTAAAAGCCGGTGTCTTCGACTATATTTCAAAATCCGAACTTCAGAAAGATATATTGGCAAAGATAAAAAAAGCAGTAGAATCAAGAAATGAACAGATTGCAAAACTCAATTCTGAAAACAAGGGAAAATACAAGCTTGGCCTGGTATGCAACCATACTCTTGTAAAAGAAGGATTTTTAAATTTCTGTGAACATGAATCAGAATTCCGCCTTATCCATACCTTTCACTCCTTCGATTATATTAAAAAATCTGACTTTAATAACGAAATTGATTTCACACTTTTGTGTCCCTTATGCAACGAAGAGCACTTTGATGACCCTTCAGTATTCATCACTAAATTGAATGTTTTCTTCCCCAATTCTAAAATAATTTTCACTGAAGATTCAATGGAGCATGAGAAGAAGATAGAGTTCATAAAACTCGGAGTAAGAGGCTTTCTTCAAAAAAGCATATCAACAGGGAATCTGAAAAGAGCTTTAAAGTCAGTCTCAAAAAATGAGTTCTGGATAAGCAGAAAGATGAATGAAAGCCTCATTTCTCAGTTGATAGATCTGAGTCAGGGAATAAGAAATATCCCGAATACTGAAAATGTATTTCAATTATCAACAAGGGAACTGGAGATACTGCAGGCAATATCATCAGGCCTCACCAACCTTGAGATCAGCGAAAAATTTTTTATCAGT
>JAGLQR010000075.1 GCA_023136725.1 Candidatus Aminicenantota bacterium | reverse complement strand
TTATGACAGTCATAACTATTGTGCATTTCTCCTATAACAAAAACATCAGATTTAAGACTGCTTTTTACCATGTCTCCCATACTGATTTTTTTATTTAACTTTGTGTCAGCAATCTGACCCTTCTCAATTTTCCCTATATCATATCTGTTTTTTGATTTTCCAATAGTTAAAATATCATTGTCTGATGGGAAAGCACTCATTGTAAAAATAATAATAATTGCAAAAAATACAACTTTTTTCATTTAATTCTCCTCATTTTTTTACCCAAAGGCAGGTATATGATTTATTTAATAATTATTTTATTGCAATTAAAACACTTTTTCAATCCAGGCATATTTTCAAAATCTGAATTATATTTCATTTATTGTGAAGCCCTTTAAGCATATTTTTTGCTTTTTCAAGTGATTTTAAACTAAGATGACTGGAATAATATGTTAACCAAATTTTTGCCATTTTCTTGTCTGTTTTGAAAAGGTCAAGAGTTTTTTTTTCCAGCTTTGATTGCATATCCATTTCATCTGCTTCAAATTTTTCCCATTCGCAAATAACTAGTTTTGCTAATTTATCGAATCCGGGAGTTACAAAGTCGCTTAAGGATTTGAAGCTCCAAAATGCAGATCCATTGCCACACTCCCTCCCTGCTGTGGAAAAAGGTTTTGAGATATCATTTATCCCGAAATAATAAGGGACGTATATCGCAAATGGTGTCGGCCCTACTCCAGCCCATAAAACTGCACCGATATCATTCGGCATCCATCCCCTTAATTGTAAAACGTTTGTATGAACTGACCCGGGTACTGCAATTGCCCGTTCTTTGATATCAGTCCTGTTTTCAGCATAAACATCATATTCGGTTCCTTCATAATGATCTCTGAGAATTGAGAATAATTTTTTAATATCAATCTTTTCTTCCGGTTTAATAAATAGAGGGAACTCTTGCAAGTCCGGATCAAGTTTCAGCTCCGGTGCAAGCAGGCTTATTCCCCTCCATACTCTTCGTGAATTATAGAACATATTCGATTTTGTTCTCTTTTTATGACCAAATGCCCTGGCAAAATGGAATTTTCCCTCCGATGGATTCCATAGGCCTTTTCTAATGGCAAATCTTTTCAGATCAGGTGAAGAAAGAAAATTTGTTTTATCCTCAAAATCGATCTCACCTATCCTGAATCCATTTGCCTGCACCCATACTGAATCGTCAGGAATACGGATAGCAGCCCATGACCTCCCTCCTCCCGATTCTATATACCAGCTTTCTTCCGGATCAGCAATCCCGACTCCACTGGGATAAGCAACTCCATATTTAGTATAAAGAGAACCGATCAACTCGACACATTCACGGGCTGTCTTCGAGCGTTGCAGAGCAATATAACGGACTCCTCCGGTCAATCCTTTTTTTATGAGCGGGTCAGCTTCAACAGCTTTTTCATTTCTATCATCACCAAGTGCAAGCCCGCCTGCTATTGCAACCTGAAACTCATTGACTGCAACAGCATCTCCTTCAGAAAATCCTTTGTAAATTCGTAGAACCATCCACTCGAATGTTTCGCCTGCCTGTGGGATCTTCAACCCGGTTGGAAAATGAACATATTCACCCGTTTTATATTTTGCCTGTGGATATTTTTCTATCAAAGAAGCCTCTTTTCCGGAAAGGTCATTATTATGGGCAAGCAGAACCGAACCATCAGATGTTGTACCCTTTCCGGCCATGATCAAAAAACATTCAAGACGTTCATCATTTTGGCCACATGCTCTCAATATGTTAAAACGACTTACAAAAATAACCGTCAAAAGCAATGTTAATGAAATCAGTATAAATCCAAACCGTTTTTTAATTACTTCCATTTTCAAATCCCTGTTTTTTTCAAAAATATTTCAACTATTTCATTTTGAATTTATTCTAACTGAGGATCAAATTTTAGATCTATCGGAGACTTATTCTTTTTATAACTTTTCTTAAAAAAGTGAACATAGGCTTATTTACCCTTTCACTCCCGTAAGTAATACCAGGACTATTTAACCTTTCACTCCCGTAAATATTACATTTCTGGTTAAATCCATATAATTTTATAAAAACGTAAGAAGCTATTGCTTCCTTTTCACTCTCAAAATGATAAAGTGTTCTGTTCCCTGACATTATCCTGTATTTGTATTTGGTTTCACCGGCAATATATTTCAGGATTAGAGTACTATTTTTGAATTTAATAACCTTCAAATTTTTATAAGATGAAGTTATAGAAGGATAGTCTCCTGACGGAGCTTTACCGGGAACCATTACTTTATAAAATGACTTTGATGAATTTACCTGAGTTTCACCACCTGATAAAACAAAATTAAATGATGATTTAGGTCTCCCGACAAAACACATCCTCTCTATCCCATAAGTTCTGAAAATAAGCCATGCTAATCTTGCAGCTTTATTATCATTACCGAAATCTAACAAATAGTGGGAATTTCTATCAACAAGTTTATAACTATTTCCAATTCTTTTTACTGTCACATATTTTGGATTTACTTTAAGACTGTCAAATATGATTGAATCCATTGCTTTTGCAACATCAACAATTAATCTGCGATCATAATCGTAACGATCATTAAAATCTAGAGCATGAGTTAGCCTTTTTGCAAGAGCCCGGGCTATCGCTGCAGCATCCTGGTCACGACGTGCATTCAGTTCTCCGAAAAACAAAATAATACAACTGATAATTAAAAAAAATGTGATTATTCTGGAATATTTCATCTATCCTCCTGTCTATTAATATAATCAAAAGGAGAATTATCTCAAATATGAAAAATATTATTTGGATATGGTCTCTTCCCTGATACTCAAAAACAATAAAAAAACCAGTACTACAACACTGAGGATCGCAGAGGGGATAGCTGCTCTTTCACCGAAGAGGGCAAGTGATGTCGCCGCAGTAAAGCCGGAACTCTTTATTGTAAGCAATAACATCTGAGATATATTTTCCTTTATATTCCCAAAATATCTACCGAAAAACCTCATATAGAAAAATCCCAGTCCGAAAGTTGCAAATAAAAGGATAATAGAAATAAGCAATAACACATCCGGATCAGAAAAAAAGACTTGCCGGTTCAATCCAATCGCAATAAAAATGATAAATGCAAAACCAATGTCAATAGCCCTGCCGCGGATCCTTTCAACAAACGGATAGATCATCTTTATCCTCAACAACCTGGACAACAGAATAGGAATAAGAATTATTTTCACCATCATAAAGAACAACGGAAATGGACTCATACTCCCTGATGTAAAGATCAGTATTAATAACGGAGCAATAAAAACCGCACTTAAATATGCACCCAATGTACCTATGATTGAATAGTTAAGATCTCCTTTCAATATTACTGAGAAAGGGATAACTGCAATTCCGGGAGGAGATGCACCTATGACCACCATTCCGTAAAACAAGTATATATCTTTAATAAATAACAGAGAAAGGATCATTATCACTGTAGTCCCGATAAGATAATTAAGAGTAATAGCAGATACCATTATTTTCAGAGAATTCTTCAATGGGAATACAGATCTGATATCAATTCCTGTTGTTGAAAATGTCATGACGAGTGCAAGAATAAATATTGTATAACCTTTGATATGATGTGCCAGGTCACCTATGATCAGTCCCAGGACTACTGAGAGCATCAGGATTGAGTTGCGGTTAGAAAATAATTTCAGAAAACGGCTCATTTCAACAAATTATTTTTGATCTATCATACCGCCGGTTATTCTCATTAACTCCGATCTTGAATCAATAATATTAAATATTGCCTGAAGTTTTGAAAGTGCTGCATTAAGATATAAAAGCTGAACATCCCTGTAGTTGAATGAATTGATCGATCCGGATTTATACTTGTCAAAAGAGATCTTAAGATTTAAAGATGCACTCTTCAGGCTCTCGTCAGCAAGTCTTAACAATTCCTTTCTTAGATTATAAGTTTCATAAAGGCTCAGGAGGGTATTATCCAGGGTGAACTTCATCTCATCAAGCTGAAGATTTCCGATCTTTTCGGAAATTTTTGCATTTTTTATGGCAGTTCTAACCTTTCCACCATTAAAAAGAGTCCAGTTTATACTCATATTCACATAATAATCATAGCTTTTTGAAACAATTTCAGGGATTCCGGAATATTTAAAACCTGCACGGCTTCCATTAATCCCGCCGTTCAATGAAACAGATGGGAAAAGAGGGCTCTTACTTAATGAGAGATCCCTTTTTAATATTTGAAGATTAATATACTGATTTTTCAGTGTTTTATTATTCGAAAGCATTTTATTACGCAGATCACTCAATTCATAATTTTCCATTTCAACACTGAATTGATCTGTAGGCTTATACTCTTTCTCTGTCCCTTCACCCAGAACAAGATTCAGGCTCCTCTTTGCATTCCTGTAATTGATCTGCTGAGCAGCGAGGCCTGCACTGTCATTGAGGAAGGCGATCTTAGACTGCAATGCTTCATAGGTTGAAATTGCACCCAGCTCTTTCTTGATATTTACATAGTTCATCCTGTCCCCTGAAAGCTTTTTCAATTCGCTAAGGACCTTAACCTTCTCTTTCTCCAGAAGAACTTTGTAATAGGACAAAATTATCCCCTGAATTGTATTTTCAACAATCACTGCGCTATTTCCTTCAGATAGATTGTTGAGAAGCTCAAATTTTTTCTTGGTAATAGAAATGGAAAATCCTGAGAACAGGGTCCATCTGAGATTAAGATTTGGCAATAGGAAATTCGACCTGTACTCTACCCTTTCATCCGGGTCGTCCTGGGACGGATCATTATTCCAGCTGTTAAGAGATTGAGCACTAAGGCTTAATGTCGGATATCTTCCGGCCATCCCCCATGTATTGTTGTTCTCAGCTATCTTAAGGTTCTCTTTTGAGATCCTTATCCCGAAATTATTTCCCAACCCCTTTTTGATTGCATCGGCAAGTGTCAATTCTTTACTGTTTATAAAACCCTGTCCAATAATTATTCCAATAATTACTATAACTAAAATATATTTTCTGTTCATTTTATCGCTCTCCGAATATCTCTATTATTCAATTTCTATCCTGCTGTTAATGATAGCTCTTTCCACACTTTCCCTGTCTACCTTTTTCCCTGTTATGAATTTTCTGAAATTGTATTTCATCTCGTTAAGTATCAATATGAGTGCCGGAAATAGTATAAGCAAAAAGGCTGTACCTATCATAACACCATAAGCCAGAGATATTGCCATCGGTTTGAGAAATTGCGCCTGAAAACTCTTTTCCAGAACTATCGGATAAAGGCCCAGAACGGTAGTTAGCGAAGTCAGTACAATTGGCCTGAATCTGGAGATCCCGGCATCATAGACTGCTTCCTCAACTTTACTACCTTCAACGAGATTCCTGTTATATTTTGACAGGAATACTACAGCATCATTTATTATCACACCCGATAACGCAACCATACCCCAGGCACTTAATATAGATATAGGTATCCCCTCCAGAATGTGGCCCCAGGCTGAACCTATCCAGGCAAGTGGTATCATCATCAGAATGATGAATGGCTGTGAAAATGATTTGAAATGGATCATCAGAACAATAACGATCATGGCAAAAGCTATACCATAATATTTCCCTAGGCTCTGTTGTGCACGGTCACTCTCTTTCCTCTGACCCTGATATACAACCTTTACTCCCGGAAATTTTTTCTGCATTTCAGGGATCGCCTCTGCTGCAAGTTTTTGCAGGATCGGCGGGACAGGTTCATAAGGATCCAGGAGATCTGCTTCTATCCTGATCTCCCTCGAACTGTTAAATCTCTGAATACTTACAGGCCCCCTGACTATCTCATACTCCACAAGGTCTCTCAATGGAAATGAACCGGATTGTGTCCTGATCTTCATTGAATCCAGTTTCCCTATGTTCTCTCTTCCCTCTTTCGGGAACCTTACCCACACCCTGATCTCATTTTTCCCCGATTGAAGTCTCTGAGACTGACTTCCATAGAATCCCTGCCTAATCTGGTTAGCAACTGAACTCCTGTCTAGCCCAAGGAAATATGCTCTCGGCTTCAATTTCAATCGGATCTCCTGCCTTCCGATCGCATTGTTGTCAGCTACATTTTTCAGGGAAGCCATCTCTTCCATTTGCTCTATCATCATTAATTTCGCATGATTAAGTTCTTCCAGATCTTTGCCCAGTAAACTGACAGAAACGGGTTTCCCCCATCTATTCCTCCCACCGACGCTGAACTTTTCAGCTTCTTTAACAACTCCGATCTTTTTCCTTACGGCTTCGGCAATATCAAAACTGGATATTTCCCTCCCCTCCATGTCCTTCATCATGACATTAACATTTCCTGCATGTGAACCAGTCTCCTGTCCGTCAAAACTATTCCCGAGACTCAGGAAAGTGTGATTAATGAAAGGATTGTCAGTATTCTGTTCTTTCATTAATTTTTTATTGACATTCCAGATAACCTGTTCAAAATCTTTCAGATGTTTCATAGTCTTGTCTTCACCGGTTCCGGGCTTAAATGCAACATTAACAATAAATGAATCAAAAGGGATGGAAGGGAAAAACGTAGCTTTAAGAATATTTCCCTGGAACAGCCCGATAGTTACCAGAATAAGGGCCACCGGAATAGTTACAACAACCCATTTCCAGCTAATTATTATTTTCAGGGTTCTACCATATAATTTGTACCTCATAAAATTCATGAATTTATCAAGTTTTGTTCTTATCTTCGAGAGATATGTAGCCCTTTTCTTTGATCTGAGCACATGTTCCTTACCTATATGAGCAGGAAGGACCAGGAAAGCCTCAAAAAGTGAGAATAACAAGCTGAAAATAACAACAAATGCCATCTCATACATGAACTCCATCATCCCTTCAAGTACCATCAGAGGAGAAAATGCTATTATAGTAGTGGTCACTGATGTAAGAACTGCAGGGAGGACCTCCATGGTACCGTCAATTGCAGCCCTTTTTGGACTCTTCCCTTTTTCAAAGTGCTGATATATATTCTCCGCTATGACAATACCGTCATCAACCAGAATACCTATAACAAGGATCATTCCGAATAAAGAGATCATATTAATAGTAATTCCGAAACCTGCGGCAACAATAAACATCCCCAGGAATGAGGCCGGAATACCCCAGGCTACCCATAATGACAATCTGAAACTCAGGAAAAACCCAAGGGAGAGTATAACCAGAAAAAGCCCTATCCCGCCATTTCGATAGAGGAGATCAAGTCTTTGTTCAAGGATATCAAGGAAGTCAAAAGTTATTTCAAGTTTTACGCCCTTATTTTTTTCATTGAAATCTGAAATATATTTTCTTATATCGACAGAGATCTTTTCAAGGTCTTCGTTCGCAAGTTTTTCAACAGATATATAAACAGCCTTCTTGCCATTCATAAGAGCCCGGCTGGAAACATCGGCAAATTTCAACTTAATATCGGCAACATCTCTTATCCTAAGATAACTACCGTCACTTTCAGCTCTGAGTACTATCTCTCCAATATCTTCCGGCCTTACACTTCTTGCCCTTAATCTTATAAGGATCTCTTCACTCTTTGATTTTATCAATCCTGCAGAAAGGTCACGATTATTAAGTGCAATAGCTCTGGAGATCATATCAAATGTGAGATTATATTTTCTAAGTACCTCTTCCGGAACTTCTACTGAAATTTC
>JAGLQR010000074.1 GCA_023136725.1 Candidatus Aminicenantota bacterium | reverse complement strand
ATCATCGGTCTGTATTTCTTCAATAATTACATTATAAAATTTAAGTATTAGTAAATATCATCATATATACTTTCTCAAATTATTTCAATTTTTTACAATGGGGGGAACGCACACAAAGAGAAAACTCCATGAAAAAACAGATAGGATGTGATCTACTGCTGATCTAGTATCCGAAGGTTATCCCAAACCAGAAATATCTGGAATTACTGATAGAATCAAGTAATATCGCCGTGTAACTAGTAAAGGGAATTATATAGATCCTGCCGAGTTTAATTGGCAGCATCGTAGTGAAATTAAAATCACTGAAACCGGTTTTCGCCCCCTCGGGCAACCACTGTCCGGCGTTGTATCCCAGAGATGAATAAAATTCCAGTTTTAAAAAACTCAGTAATTGGATAGCATGCTGAACCCTGAAGTTGAAATACATACCGTCACCTGCACCGAAATCATAATAAGCTGTTAATTCAGGTTCAAACAGGGTCCATGGTAATCCCAGGGAGACAAAAACCTCCTTACTGTCAGATCTGAGATAAAGCGGATCATGAATATTAAAAAACCTGTACTCGGTATATCCCAGTTTAGCACGAAGGTGCCTGGTCGGTTTAAAAACGTAAGCAAGAGTAAGATCAAGTTCCCTCATCTCCTTTTCCTCTAAAGCATAACTCCCCCAGGCAGTAATCGACAATCCTGTATCGCCAATACTAAGGCTGGCGTAGGGGTTGATCATAAACTCTCTTTCGGGGTTGAGATCAAAACCTCTCCATATGTAATATGAAGAAGCACCGAAATTAATATCCAGACCTGGGTAAATTGCAAAAGAGCCAAAAGTTATTGCCATAAGAATAAATATGATATATTTTTTCATTTTTTATCCGATTACTATCACTAATTATCTCATATACCATCAGCAAACCCAAATTAAATTAATTTTTAACTATATCCTGAAGCGACTGCATTCACTCCGGGGACCTCAATCCTCCAACTGATCCTCAAGTAGATATTTATCTGTAATCCTTTCCCTTATAGTTTCCATATATCTCCCTGCTTTCCTGTTCCCGAACTCCAAATAGGATCTCTTCGCCCACTTGTAAGCATTATTAAAATCTCCCTTTATTTCATAAGCAAAAGCCAGATTATAGGCTGCACGTCCTGCAATTTTCAGGTCAACATTTACTATCAGTTTTTCCCATATTCTGATCGCACTTTCCCAATCCCCTGTCTGAACATGTCTTTTTGCATTTTTCAATCCCGGATCACCCTTTATATAAAAATCCCTGCTTATATTCAGCCAGGTTGGTGAAATCCTGATGCCATACTGAATTCCGGAGTTATACCCTGAAGCATTTATTGCATCCCTTTTTCCGGGAAGTCCCCTCACTGCATCTTTTCTGGAATCATCAGATGACCGCCAGTTTTTCCTGTCCCTGAAAGTATTCATATCAACAATTTGTCTGGCCGAGGGGTCATATATCCTCCATCCGGAATTCACATCTATTCCAAGATGTGCATAGTATCTCGGGACTTTTATTTTCTTCTTCTCCCCTGAGTTTTGAGTTTTTATTTTTTTTGTTTTGTACTTTTTTTTGACATCAAAATGGATGTTTGAATCAAATGTTTCCAGAGATATAAGTGCATCAACTTTGTACTTTCGGCAGATATCCTCTACCATCCTCCAACTCATCGGAGGTGGAAAAGTTCTGGTTCCTGTTCCCCTTACCATTTCCCCATGAATAATTACTGCACTAAATCTTGGAGAGGTGTTCAATTTTTCAGCAAGTCCATTAATACAATTCTCCGCGCCCATCCTGTCCGCAAATATTGATTCGCCCGAGATAAAACCCTCTAGATAATTAACGATCTTCCTTCTTCTAGCCGGAATAGTCCTGTTAATAATACCGACATGCTTTATCTGCTTGGTGATATTTATTTCAGCGGGAACAAGTATCTCTATCGGAACAGAAGATATGGAACATGAGTAGGAAAAACATATTATCATTATCATAACTGGTAAAATTTTAAGGGTGTAAGTTCTTATTTTATTAATTTTCATTCCAGTATTTTAATTACCTGAAAAAATATTATCAACAATAACACTGATATTATCATCCAACTTCTGTTGATTTTGTCCTGATTTTGTGTAAAATACCCATTTAGAAGATTCCCGGGTGATGGAGTTCACCTTTAACCGCCACAGTGCTGATGACTCCTGCAAAAAAAACAGGAGTCGAATATGTACAATGCAATTTTTGTAGGAATTGGAGGATTTATCGGAGCTGTGTCAAGATATTTACTCGGGAGCTATGTTCATACTTTAACAAAACATCTCCCTTTCTATTTCAGCACTCTTACTGTAAATGTTTTTGGATGTTTTCTTATTGGTATCATTTCTCAGATATTTGAAAAGCAGATAGATATCAATCCTGAAATAAGATTATTCCTCATGGCCGGTATTCTCGGGGCTTTCACAACCTACTCTACATTCAGCAACGATACCCTGAACCTTTTCAGAGAACAAAGAGTCCTATTGAGCGTGCTGAATATTTTTTCTCATATATTTCTGGGACTTGCAGGTGTTTACTTCGGCCGTATTATGATAAAAGCTATCATTAAATAAGTATTAATAAGGAAAATATAAGATTAGAAGTTGTCTCAAATGACCTCGGTCAACACACCTGCCGGATCAACATCATATATTTCAGCAGTCTCAACGAGTTCTCTCATATCATTATTCAGATCATTCTCTTCAAAAAAATTTTCAAGATACTGCCTTTCCGATCTCAATACCGGGTGACGCGGGGCAAGCATTGAGCAAGCATCATCGAAAGGAATTACAGAAATTTTATATGTCCCTATATTTTTTGCAATCTGTATAATTTCGATCTTATTTAATCCGACCAGAGGCCTGAATATGGTAAGGTCGGTAAAATGATCAATTTCTGAAATATTAGTCAATGTCTGGCTTGATACCTGGCCGAGGCTGTCTCCGGTGAGAAGTGCCTGAGCGTCAACCTTTTTCGCGAGAATGGACCCGCACTCCATCATATACTTCCTGAAGAGGACTGTCCGGTAATCTTCTTTACACAATTTTGATAACTTCTTCTGAAAATCACCGAATTTTATAATGTAGAGCCTGCTCCAGCATTGATACCTGCCAAGAATTGAGGTCAGTTTCTCGATTTTTTCTTTCACCTCTTCTCCAACCATCGGATATGCATAAAAAAACATGAAAGTTTGTTTACATCCTCTCTTTGACATAAGATAACTTGCAACCGGTGAATCGATCCCTCCCGACAGCATAGTTATCAGGTGCCCGTTTGTCCCTACCGGAAGCCCCCCGGGAGCCGTAATTTTCCTTGAAGATATGTATATGAAATCTTTAAGGATTCTTATCTCAATCTGAAGATCAGGCTTCACCATTTTCGCTTTAAGATCCGGGAATTTGTCAATTACCATGGCACCGATCTCTTTAGATACATCCATGCTTTTTATTGTGAAATGTTTATCAACCCTTCTTGTAAAGATCCTGAATGTTTCAACATTTGTCAGATCTGTATTTTCGATTTCCTTCGCTACCGCAGAAAAAACATTCTTATAATCCTTGCCTATCCTGGCAGCCGGAATAACTGAATTTGTTCCGGGAATATTACTTAAAGCAATAATATTCTCTTCACTAAAAGGCTGCTCAGCGTTCAAAACAAATCTATGATTCTCGATATAAACAGAGATATTCTTCCTGCCGACAGCCTTTAATACTGCTTTTATATTTTTCTTTAAGGTCTTGAAATAAAACGGCCTGTTCTTCCCCTTCAGCCAGAGTTCATCTATATTTATAATAATTGTGTTATACATTCCGGCTATCATAGCAATTCTGACAATTCATTGTATATGGAAATGATCTCGCTACAAAATATTTGTACTTCATTCCCGGTTGTTTTCCCTGAGAAAGAGACACGGTATACAGAATTGTGAAACTTTTCCGGAATACCCAAAGCCCTGAAAACCGGATTCTCACCTTTATCTCCTGAAGAACAGGCGGATGTTGTTGATATGTAGATATCTTTCTCTTCAAGATGACGGACTATTATATCACTTGAGATACCCGGGATAATCAAATTCAGAATATAAGAGCTGATGTTTTCTCCGGAAAAGGGGAAAAAAATTCCCGGAATTGAATCTTCCAGATTTTTTTTGACTTTTTTGTTCAAATCTGACACATACTCTATATCCTTTTCATATCGGTTTGATAGATATCTGACAGATTCAGAGAATGAAAGTATCAGGGGGGTCGGCCTTGTGGAAGATCTCATACCCCCTTCCTGCCCGCCTCCTGACAATAGAGGCTCCAATGCAATACCCTTTCGGAGATATAAGGCTGCAGCACCTTTAGGGCCTCCGATCTTGTGAGATGATACTGAAAACGAATCTATTGATCCATCTGATAGTGAGAACGGGATCTTGCAAAAGCCCTGCACACCATCAACATGGACATGAACCAGTTTGTTTTTCTCTTTTACCTTAGCTGCAATATCTCTGATATCATTTATATTACCTGATTGATTATTCACGAAAGAGATTACCAGAAGTTTTTCTTTACCGTTCATCAAATTAAGGAGCCCTCCGAGATCAACTCCTCCGTCTTCTCTCATTGGAATATAATTTATAACAGCGCCGAAATTTTCAAGATATTGAGCAGGCTTCAGAAGGCTTGGATGATCTGCCTCAGAAACATAAACGATATCACCTTCTTTCAGGTTAAGCCCCTTGATGACAGTATTATTTGATTCAGTGGCGGATGATGTGAAAAACAGATCATACAAAGAGCCTGCATCCAGGAAATCAAGCATAAATTTCCTTGAATTTTCGATCTTTTTCAAGACGCCCCTTCCAAATTTATGAGAAGAACTGGGATTACAATAATCTTCCCCGCTCGATCTCACCAGGACATCCAGTGCCTCATCCCACATTGAAGTAGATGCAGCATGATCGAGGTAGATCATATCTATTTGCTTACCCTTTCTATATATGATCCATCCCTTGTATCAACTTTAATAACCATACCCGTATCAACAAATGGAGGCACCATTACTTCCATTTCATTACTTAATTTTGCAGGCTTATATGAGGACTGTACTGTTGCCCCTTTCATTGATTGTTCACATTCAATAACCTCGAACTCCATAGTCATCGGAGGCGCGATGTTCATAGGTTTATCTTCGAAAGATTCCATAGAATAGGATTCCCCCTCAACCAGATATACTATTACATCTCCCAGGAACTCTGAACTGAGGCCAATCTGTTCATATGTTTCACTATCCATAAAATAATACTGATCTCCATCCTGATATGAATAAGATAACTCTTTCTGATCCAGGACCACCCGGTCTATCTTCTCTGCAGACCGGAACCTGAAATCTCTTATTGACATATCATTCAGATCCCTTATTTTAGTCTGAACAATAGCATTTCCCTTCCCCGGTGTAATGTGCTTCATATCTTCGACACGAAACAACTTGTCATCGAGTCGAATTATCATCCCCTTCCTTATTTGAGTAGCACTAATCATAATATCCTCCATTGATAAAATCATTCATTTCTTTTCTATTATTAGTTTTCATATAGAACATAGTTTTGCCAAATTTTCTGATAAAAAGATATTGCCCTTCATTCCTTCCGGCAACAAAAGGATTCCCTTTTATATTCCCGCTCTTATAACTGATCCCGAATGCACTCTCTGTAAAAAGACGAAAATCGGTATAGAACCTTTCACAGAATTCCTCTTTATCCCAGACCGATTTCCAGATGAGCACATAAGAGTTTTCCTTCTTGTAGAGTTTAAATGTATCCCCGCCCCAGCCTGATGCAACATCTTTATAATTATTCTTCTCCATAAGAAGTATGTTCAGCAGGTATTCGCCTATGGTCCCTGAATGGTACAATTCATACCCTTCAGGTTTATGTACCGGTTCGGAATCGGCCGGGAGTTCTCTCTTAAGATATTTTTCAGGATGAAGGATTTGTTCGCTTGAAACCGGAGGATCCTTCAATATATTATTAACACTTTTCCATTTACCTTTTTTGAAAACAGTGAAAACAAATTTCAGCCCGTAAATATATGGCATTGTGAGGTGATGTTTTATAACTGGCGGTAGATCATCAAGGTTGTGTGAAAACTTGATCGGTGAAAATGATAACAATGCATCTGAATTATACCCGGAGAGGCTGAGTTCAGGAGAGACCGGAAATGGAGTGTATTTCTCAGCATATTGTGTCATAAGGAGCATTGCATCCCCTTCAAGGGCTGCTAAAACTGCTAATTTCTTATCATCAAAATCAGATCGGTTGCCCAGCAGATGGGAAATATTATAGTGTTGATCCTGAAGTGCATGCCTTAATTCGTGCACAAGTATCAATTGGTAAACAGGATCTGAATCCATATGATCACTTATGATCATCAATTTCCCGCTCTTTTCATCATAGAGACCGCCGGCATTATTCTCGATCACCCTTCTTCTGAGTTTGTTCACTGACCTGTCAGACTTTAAGAATCCCATTAAATGAAGAAACCTGGTCTCCTTTTCAGATTTCCCGAATGGATAGGTTTTATCAAAATAATTCCTGAGATATTCTCTAAAAGAACTACCGGACAGATGTTGGAATTCTATAGATCCTTTAAATTTCAATCGGCCGATCTTCTCAATTCTCTCTTCTACTTTCGATATAGGGATGCCTGATAATAGAATCCCGTACAAAAGAAATGAAAATAAAAGGAAAGCAAAAAATGGTCTCTTCATCGATTCCCCTCAGAGTAATTTATAGTGGAAAAATTATAATGTCTGACGGGTTAAAAGTCAATCTGACAATATTGAAATGATTGTTTCAATTTTGATAATAACAAAACCCATGGCAAGCCTTTATCTGAAAAGGAGTGAATATGGCCTATCCAGTTTTTCACTTAATTGTATAATCCCGAGATTGCGTCCCTCTCTGAAAAACTCCTTACCATCAAAAAATATTAGTATGGTCGGAACGGCAAATACAGAAAAACGGGCAGGAGCTTCTTTAACAAGATCAAGGTCAATATATTGAAACTTCATTTTAGGAAAATCTCTTTCCAGGAGCTTTATAATTTTTGGTTTCAACTCCCTGCAGACATTACACCCTTGCCTGGACAGATAAAGTACCAATGCAGGAGAATCCACAATTAGTTTTTCAATATCCGCTATCGTTATCATCCCGTCCTTCATAAAAATATTATACATAAGAGAATAAAAAACACCATCAATTCACGATCAACCGGGGGACGGTGCTTGAAAACTCCGATTTTAATCAAGGCATAATTAAATAAGCATTACACTCAGTTGATTTGAAAAAATGTCAAAATGTCAAGCACCGTCCCCCACGATAGCAAGCCTGCCCCGCAGCTGTCAGAGATATTTTTATTATAAAGCCAAAATCTAACAATATTGAATTAGTACAGGAATTGGTATAAAATCGGTTCAATGGAAGAGAAAGATACAGGATTTATCGGCGGGCAGAAAGATATCCTGGATGATAAAAAGGGTGCTTTCACTAAATATAAAGAAATTTTCCCCGGTGACGTCTCCTTCTTTTTCTTCCTCAAATATGAAATTATAGTTACACTCTTTACATCTTTTCCCGGTGCAGCGGGATTCGTGCTGAGAAAATTCTTCTTTAAAAAATTGT
>JAGLQR010000073.1 GCA_023136725.1 Candidatus Aminicenantota bacterium | reverse complement strand
AGAAAGGATATTTTATAAATGTGGTGATAAATTTCTTCATCTGGTCACCTTCGTGGTTCTACAGGAGATCCGTCACGGGCATTTATCAGCGGTTCTACAACAAGAAGTTCACCTTCCTCAAGTCCGTTAAATATAATAATTTTCGCATCAAGTTTAAGAACATTTATCTCCGTCTTCTTTAGCTTGTTATCCTTGACAAGAAATACTTCATTGTTATTGAATACTGCATTCCTTGCTATCTTCATTCCATTGCTGATGATTATCCCTGAGAATATCACTTTAAGATAGTCTCCTGAAAACAGAGGGTCTGAAGTTATATTTTCAAAACCTATGAATACTGCAACTGAGTGAGTTCCCTGATCTATGAACGGGGATACTCTTACTACCTTCCCCTCCTGGACGATCCCTCTTCCTTTATCTATTTCGATATCGACCTTATCACCAAGCTTTACCCATTTTACACCTTTACTATCTATAGGAACTTCGATCTCCATCCTGTCAGTCCTTATTGCCTTTGCGATCGGGGCTCCGGGATTGGCAATACTGCCTACCTCCATCATAACCGAAGTATAACTTCCGGAAAATGGGGCAAAGATCGTATATTTTTTTAAAACAACCTCATCCATTTTAATAGAATAAAACTCACTCAAAATATTTCTGGATGCCAGGAAGATCTTCTCATTCTTACTCTTCGTTTCAGGCATGTCCGGCAGTATCTTATCAATTGAGATACTGTCAAAAAACTCTTTCCATCTGTCAAATCTTTCCGGAAAATCTATTTTAAAATCAGCAAGAAGATTTGCGATCAAGTTCAGAAAGCGGCTCTTTTTTGCCTTCAGTGCAAGCTTTGCCTCTTTATCATAAACTTTTAACAGGATATCCCCTCTCTTGAACCGCTGACCTTTTTTCAGAGGGACATTACCCGATTCTATTTTCCCTCTTACCTCTGACAAAATATCGACTTTTTCAAGTGATATAACCCTTCCGAATTCCTCAATCTCAGATGATATATCACTGTATTTCACTTCTGAAACTTTTACAAAACGTTTTACAACTTTCTTAGGCTTTTTTTGGGGTTCTTTTTTAAAAGTTCCCAGAAAAGTCATTAAAAGAAATGATGCAATGATCAATAATGCTATAAATAACAAAGTTTTCTTACTTTTTTTTTCCATTGTTTTCCTCTTATTTTTTCTTATTATAACGGATATCTACAATCATACGAAATCAACCCGGTTTTGTTTAATATAATTTCCATGTTTTTGAAAAATTCTTTTACATCGAAAATATTTCTATTAATCAAAAACAAACTGTTAAAATCCCTCATAATACTTTATACAAATTAATTTTGAATAAAAGTTGTCAGAGTTGTAACAAAGTGTTACAGGAAATATTCAACCTTTACGGAATCGAATAACAAGTACATACAAATCGTTAAAAATATTTTTTCACTGAGATATTATTCTAGCAATGTTTATATAATATGTGTGAAGATTATCAAGGAGGATAATTTGAAAAAAAATATATATTTAATATTAATAATTTTGTCCATGGCAACGATTGTATTTTCTCAATCCATGCAAATAATATATCCCACTTACGGAACTGTATTGGTAAAATCTGACAGTCTAACTATTCAGTGGAGAGTAACCGGAGATATAACAAATAATGTGAAGATCAGACTTTATAACAGAGAAATGACTGCTAAAATAAAAGATATAGTTAACAATACTGCAAATAACGGAACATATAGATGTCCTCCAAATTTTTTCAACGATGTACCGGATGGTCATTATCGGATAAGGGTGAAAACCTTAAATAACAACTTCTCCAATACCGGTGGTGTATTCAACATAAGGACTCAACAAGATACCGATGAATCAAACACCCCTCCAAACAATAATACAACTCCTGTTTTAAAGGTACCCGGCAGACAAAACCTCAATTCTTCCAAAATAAAGAGGAAATTAAATTACGCTCCTCCTTCCATTGTGATCACCCACCCACCCAGAAATCATAAATGGAAACTCAGGCTGGGTGATACCGCATTGCCATTTCCGATAAGAGTAATGTGGAAAAAAACCGGTACCGGAACCCAGAATATGAGGGTAAGAATTCTTCTTCAAAGAATATCTCCGGGATTACAAACAACACTCATCACTCAAAACACTGCAAATAGCGGCCTGTTCAGGGGAAGGATCCCCAGAAATCTCATGACAAATGTATATACTATAATTATCGAAACACTGGATGGAAAGATCCGTACAGAGAGTGAAGATTTTTTTATTATAAATGCAGAAGATGATCCTGGCAATAGATAATCATTTTAGATATAAGTACCATTAGTATTTTACTCTCGGACTAATAAAACAAATGTTTCAAAAATGATGATAGAAAAGACTCGCGCAATTATCCAGCGGCACTAAGTTGTTAAAAATATTTTTTTATTGAGATATATAACCAATATGGTTTATATTAGTAATATAAAGGAGAAAAGATGAAAAAAGCTTTATATATACTCAGCGGACTTATTTTTCTGGCCTCGATCTCATTTGCAGCATCAATTGCCGTAACAAAACCGGCCAACGGAGATGTCTGGGCAAAGAGTGATGCACATGTAATTGAATGGAGAACAAACGGAGAGATGCATGCCAAAGTAAAGATCAGACTTTTTAACGGTAACGGAACAATTAGAATAAAAGGAATTAGCGATGATACACCCACAGATGATAGAAGATTCAGATGTCCTCCAAACTTTTTTAATGATGTGCCAGGTGGAACATACACGATCAAGGTAAGAACACTGAATAACAATGTTACAGGTATTAGTGCTCCTTTTTTTATAGGTGAACCGCCAACTATAGACAGGACTGTTGAGGAAGTTGGGACAATTGAAGATAGAAGGACTCCCTCGCCACCTCCTTTTGGAAAACTAATAAAAAAACCAACAAATAACATCCCCAATCTCAATAGAAATATTAGACATCTCCTCCCTTCCATAGTAATTACGCATCCGCCCAAAGATCATGTATGGAAGCTTAGACTGGGAAACACAGCTCTTCCATTTCCGATAAGAGTAATGTGGAGAAAGACCGGTGTCGGGAACCAGGACAGCAGGGTGAAAATTTTTCTAAGAAGAGTTGTGAATGGAGTTCAAACAACACTCCTCACTCAAAGCACTGCAAATAACGGTCTGTACAGAGGAGGCATAAGCAGAGATCTGATATCCAGTATGTACACCATTATAATAGAGACACTTGATGGAAAGATCCGTGTAGAAAGTGATACATTTTTAATAGTTAATGCGGAGAACGACCCTCACTAAAATTTTTTGAATTAGATATTTAGCTATCAACTTGTAGAACAAGTTTGTCTATTTCCTTATAATGTCAGTGTTTTAATATAGGGGTAATATGATGAATATTGATGAATTCAGAAAAAATGCGCATGAAACGGTTGACTGGGTTGCAGATTATTTTCAGAGCATTGAGAAGTATCCGGTAAAGTCTCAGGTTAACCCCGGTGATGTATTTAAACAACTTCCTGAGAAAGCTCCGGAAGGATCCGAACCTTACAGCAAAATAATAAATGACCTTGATGAAATAATAATGCCCGGGATCACCCACTGGCAAAGCCCCTCATTTTTCGCCTACTTTAATGCAAATAATAGTTATCCATCCGTCCTTGCAGAAATGATAACATCGGCAATAGGTGCTCAATGCATGAGCTGGCAGACCTCCCCCGCTGCAACAGAACTTGAAGAGATGATGATGAAGTGGGTAGCGAACCTGATCAACCTCCCGGATGGATTCACCGGAGTGATCCAGGATACAGCATCAACAGCTACCTTATGTTCGATACTGACAGCCAGAGAAAAATATTCAGGATTTAATGTGAACGATAAAGGTATAAGTAACAATATGAAGTTCAGGGTGTATTGTTCTTCTGAAGCCCACTCATCGATCGACAAAGCTGTCAGGATTTCAGGGATAGGGAGTGAAAATCTTATCAAGGTCGGAGTTGATGATAATTTTGCATTGCGATCAGAAGAGCTGGAAGAATTAATAAAAAAAGATATAAAGAACGGATTTAAACCTCTCACTGTTATAGCGGCTCTGGGAACAACAGGCTCAACAGCGGTAGACCCCTTAAATGAGATCGGAAAGATATGCAAAAAATATGATATCTGGTACCACATTGATGCTGCATATGCAGGGACTGCACTAATGCTGCCGGAGAACAATTATCTTATTGAAGGGATCGGTTATGCAGATACGTTTGTCTTCAATCCACACAAGTGGATGTTCACGAATTTTGACTGCTCTGCTTATTACGTTAAGGATCAGGAAGCATTAATAAATACTTTCTCTATTCTTCCGGAATACTTAAGAACCGCAGAAGGAGACAGAGTGAACAATTACAGGGATTGGGGTATCGCTCTCGGAAGAAGGTTCCGGGCATTGAAATTGTGGTTCGTCCTGAGATCATTCGGGACGGATGAATTGAAAAATAAAGTAAGTTCCCACACTTTATGGGCAAAGGAGCTGGGCTCCACAATAAATTCAGAGGAAAATTTTGAAACACTGGCTCCAGTTCCGTTTGCAACTATTTGCTTCAGATTTCTTCCTCCCGGTATTGACAATATAGAAGAGATAAACAGGATCAACAATTCACTAATGGAAAAACTAAACGGAACAGGAAAGCTCTATCTTACCCATACAAAACTAAATGAAATGTTTACATTAAGATTTGTTATCGGGCAGACTTATCAGGAAAAGAAACACATAGACTCCGCCTGGGAACTTATTAAGGATACTGCAAGAAATTACTCTCAATGATTCCAATTAATTTAACAATGCTATATTATCAAATTAAGAAGGAGACAGCATGAAATATTCTGCTTTAACAAAAATCATCATTTTTATTCTTATATTTACAGTAACAGCTTCATTTTTAGAATCGAAAAAGAAAGAGAAGGCAGCATACAAATTTAAGATCACTAAACAACTTCCGGCAACAAGTGTAAAACATCAGGGGGGTACAGGCACGTGCTGGATCTTTTCTGCACACTCATTTCTTGAATCAGAGATCCTGAGAGCCGGGGGTGGGGATGTAGACCTTTCGGAAATGTTCATTGCCAGACATGCCTATACTGACAAAGCCACACGATTTGTTCATATGCATGGAGATGCAAATTTCAGTTCTGGAGGTCAATTTCATGATGTTACAGACCAGATACGAAAATATGGGATTGTCCCTGAGAATATTTTTTCCGGGAAATTAAAGGGACAATTCAGGCACAATCATGGAGAATTAGTAACTATCCTTAGAGGATTCCTTGATGGTGTAATTAAGAGGAGAGGGAAAAAACTTACTCCAGTCTGGATGGATGCATTTCAGGCCATTCTTGATATCTATCTGGGTAAACATCCCGGAGAGTTTAAGTATAAAGAGAAAACTTATACCCCGGAAACATTTTTTAAATCTCTTCAGATCAATATGGATGATTATATTGAAATAACATCATACTCCCATCATCCATTCTACAAAAAATTCAGGCTCGAAATACCCGACAATTGGAGCTATGACCGCAATTACTATAATGTTCCGATGAATGAATTGCTGGATATTGCATCTGATGCACTTAAGAACGGATATACTTTCGGCTGGGATGCTGATATGAGTGATAAATTTTTCTCAAAGGATAAAATGGATGTTGCACTTGTTCCGGAAAAAGAGTGGGAGAAGTGGACAAAGAAAGAACAGAAAGAGAAAATACTTAAGCCGGTAAAAGAGAAAAATGTTACTCAGGAGATGAGACAGGAATCTTTCAATAACTGGACAACTACTGATGATCATCTAATGCACATTATCGGAACTGCTATCGATCAGAATAATAAAAAATTTTTCTTAATGAAGAACTCCTGGGGAACAGACAGGAAATATAAGGGGTTTCATTATATTTCAGAAGAATACTTTAAACTGAGAACTATCTGTTTACTGGTTAATAAAAATTCTCTTACTGATGAAATGAAAAATAAACTGGGGATTAAATAATCACCTCATCCTGAAACGGTAAAAGAGCCAGAAATCATTCCCGAGTTCCATATATTTTTTTATAAGAAGCCTGGTCGTATCCGCTGAAAAGTTAGTCAATAATTTTTTCGCTTTCTCAGGATCCTTCTCAACTAACTCAAGTGCCTTTTTCTCTACTTCCTCTGTTTCTTTGTATATTTTATCCTCATAATATTTAAGAGTTTCATTAATTATTTTCTCTGCTTTATCCCACCGCCCCTGTGCAAGTTTGCTTGCACGCCTGAATGACCAGGCAGCCGAGTCAAAAGTGAATTTCTGCTGTGATCCTACTTTCAGATCAGAGATCAATTCAGTAACGCCAGCATGGATAGGGAATTTAGGTGTTATAGCAGGATTTTCAAATCCAATCCACATTACTCCCCCTATCGGGTCCGGGAGCCAGTCTCTGGCCTGAATGACCGTATGGTATGCACAATACTCAACTGCTATGGGGCGATACCTCTTGACCACATCCTTTTTCAAAGTATTGAAAAGTTTCCGGAGATCTTTAGACATCCATGGAGTAGCAATAATACTTTTTACTATTTCGGTCTCTTCTTTTCCCTCTTTATCCTTTATTACCTTTCCATCCTTATCCTTTTTTTTCTGTTCAACTTTAAGATTTTTTGTCATATCATATTCGGTCCCTACATATGTGGATTTGAATAATTGGATTACTTTGTCAAGAGATACCTTTTTGTCAGGTTTTACTGAAAATGGAAGTTCATCAACATCAAATTTCAGATCAAGAGATGGGGCAAGATTTTTGAAGACCCAGTATTCCCTTATGGAGAAAGGTTTCTTTGTATAAGAGTTCCCGAATGCTTTCCAGAACTTGAATTTGCCGTCTGTTTTCGGATCGTAAAGTTTAAGTTTGATCGCCTTTTTTACTATGTTCTTTGAATATAAAAAATTGTCCGGATCGTTCTTGACGATCTCACCTATCCTGCTGATATTTGCCGCACAACCTACATGATCATCAGGGATCCTTACAGCAGCCCATATTCCACCAAAACGATCTTTACCCGGCCCGACGATCTCCATATGCCACACCTCTTTCTTATCAGAGATCGTTATGCATTCACCTGAATCATTATAACCATATTTTTTTATAAGTTCCCCTATCAGCGTTATCGCTTCCTTTGCAGTCTTACATCTCTCAAGAGCAATTCTCTGAAGCTCTTCGATCTGGAAAATCCCTTTATCACTTTTTAATTCCTTCTTCCCTCCGAAAGTGGATTCTCCCATTCCCAGCTGATATTCATTCATAGCCGGATAAGCCGTATCGATAAATTGGTAGGTGTTTTCCACCTGCGGGATCTCACCCAGAATTTCAATCCCGGTGGAATCACTTGCATATCCGGTATGCATTCTCCCTTTATATATTTTAGTTTTTTCTTTCTTCTTAAATTTTTTCGCAGGAACTATATCGAACCAGGTTCTGTAATTGGCATCACAGGTATGTGAAGTTATTACAGATCCGTCTACGGTTGCAAGTTTCCCCACCATAATACTTGTACAACTGTCAGGCCCCTCTTCCTCCCACGGCTGGTCAGAGATCCCATAGAATGAAAGAACTAGAATAAGAATAAATAATGTGAATATCTTTTTGATCATATCTTCTCCTGTAAAAAAAGATTATAAGTAAA
>JAGLQR010000072.1 GCA_023136725.1 Candidatus Aminicenantota bacterium | reverse complement strand
GAAAAAATGTTCATTATAAAACTGATGGGAAACAACAAAAAAGAGAGTTAAATTAACTGAAAGCAGGGATGAACTGCTGGATTTAAGGGATGAAGGGATGGAGATTTTGAAATGAATAAGATTCTTTTTAAGGTAGGAAAGAATTATTTATTTGTCGACAAAAAAGATATTGACATAGTAAGAGCTGAAAGAAATTATGTCAGGATATTTTGTGATAAAAAGTGTTATGTGTTAAGAAAAACTCTCCGTTCTATTGAAGAGAAGCTTGACCCCGAACTTTTTCTCAGGATCAATCGTTCAACCATTGTTAATGTTGAAAAAATAAATCAGTTAAAAGAGATCGAAAACAATAATTATTGTGTCGTCCTTTCAAACAATGAGATACTTCCCTGGGGAAGAAGATACAGGGAAAATCTTATAAAATTAATAAAGCTCTAATAAGAGGCACTATGGCTGTATTAAATAGGAATAAAAATAGAGTTGATCCGGAGGATTTCAAAAACATAGATCTCTCAGAGATAAAAACTGATATGGTAGATGCGAAATCAAAACTGATAAATTGTTATCTGCTGAGGAATTGCACCTCACAAAATTTTCCTATGAAGTTATTCTTAAGTTCATTTGAGGAAGATCTTATTAAAAAAGCCTTGAAAATAGCAAAAGGAAATCAGAAAGTTACATCCATGATACTTGGGATAAAAGCTACAACTCTAAATGAAAAAATGAAAAGATTTCAGATTAAAGAAACAAAGGATTACAAATTTCGTGTAGAATTATCGTCACTTTTAGAAGAATCTTACTCTGCAGAAAAGTTGCACCCGCAAAAATGATCTGAATATTTCATGTAAAAAATACCATATTCAGGAGCTGTCAGGATTCATATATCCGTAGTTGAATTCCATAAAATTGTATTCCATCAAAAGTAATGAATTTCAGGATTTCAAGGCCGGAACTTTATTGGTAACTTGAACAAACCTATATTTTGTTTATCCCTGACTTAAGCAACTCATTTATTTTAGACAAAAAATCTGCTCATTTGGAATCTAAATTGTATGCATATATACGAGGCAAGAGTTTAAACAAATGGTTTTAAAGTAATAAAAAATGAAAATAATTCAGACAGGTATTATCAGGTTATGTTTGGTTTTATTTATAATTGTCAACAGCCCCATTTTTTCAAAGCCTGAAACCTTAATGGTGACTTTCCCTGTAATTCCACCTGTTTCAGCGTTTAGTCCCGGAACATTAGATGGAGGTTCGCTTAAGCTGAAAGTCAATGGGATACCGAGGAAGATAACCGGATTCCAGAGGATAGAAAGATCTTTGAATAATCATGGTGAACATGGAAGACATTTTATACTCTCATTTATAACTGGTACTGCTTGTAGAAATCTTGAAAAAGGATTGTCATATATAATTTCTGATCTGTTGATTGAATCTGATTCTTTGATCGTTATTTCTCCTGTAAAGGCATACAGAATAAAAATTGATTCGAATAAATTAAAGATCATTGAAAATATACTGAATCTTTTGAAAAAAGATTGTTCAGTATATAAGAAAAAGAAGATAGCATTTGAAAAAAGCCTTCAACGCGAATTAAAAAAATTTGACTCCCTGTTATCTGAAAAGCGGGGGTTTTTCAGTAACTCCAGGAAATCAAAAATTATATTCAGGTTCCTTAATTCTTTTCCGCAAGAGTTTAAAAGATATCTTGAGATGACATTTGTCCCGGGAATGGAAAAGCTCGGGGGAGCAGCGAACCTTTTCGGGGGCATCAATGGCGAGAAATGGTGGATTCATTTTAACAGTGAGGAGATTAGTGGAATTATTGCGAGAGTAAAGACTATTTCAAACAGGCTTGAATCATTAAATCCGAATTTTGCCTTTGGAGATGCTAATTACCTCAGGAATAATCCTGCGCTTAATACTACTGCCATGTCTTCATCATTTAGTGAAACAGGCGATGTGAATTATAAAATAAAAATATCAAAATTGATTGGAAAACTTAAAAAAATATTGAAGTTCAGTGAAGCGAATATGAATAGTGAATTTATTGAAAAAATACAACGATCAGGCATCTGCTTCAATTCCATTGTTTTCAGTTCTGAAGATTCTTATTCAGGAGATCCTTCTTCCGGGAATAAATCTTTATCAAATAAGGTGTTGAGCAGGATCAGTGCTTTCTCCGGCGGAAGATCTTTTTTAACTAATGATATTGAAAGGGCTGTAAAAAGCATTAAAGATCGTAAAGTTACTTATTACCATCTGAACTTTCCCCTGCTCAGGACAGATAAATCCCTTAAGATCGGACTTGAAAATAAAGGGGGTGGCTTGACCGGATTCAGTTATCCGAAGACCCTTGATGGTAATTACATAAAAAGGGTTAGAAATAACTTTTCAAATAGGAGTCGCCTGATAAGTAATTTTAGTGTTAATAATAATGTGATCAATTTCAAAATAAACGGTTTTAAGAGGAGAAAAGAGGCGAATCTCGGTCTTTTAAAGGTTGATATTCGTGTGACTGATCAGTCAGGTTATAATGTGTATAAAAAGGAGAATATCCTGAGAGTGCCGCATAAGAAAAAAGATATATATCTTTCGATCCGGCTGGCGGAAAAGATAAAGGGTGCACTCGAGATAAAACTATTCGTAACTGATCTTGTTGCAAGTAATACCTCTTCACGTCATGAGAACATTTACATTAAATAGATCCGGATTCCATTTGTTTGATAGACTTCCTCCTGCCGGGATGTACATTATTATAGTTGACAAAATAAATTATAATATCTAGCATGAGCACAGTTTTTAAGTATTAGTTGATCTTTTATGACTTGATTCGGGAGGCCGGTTGAAGGAAAACAAAGATCTTCATCAAATTGACATTATTGCGGAAAAAACTTTTCTGGACTCCTGGAAAGAGATATCAAACTACCTCGAAAGATCGGAAAAAACGTGCCGGAAGTGGGAAAAAGAATTAGGGCTCCCCATTCATCGCCTTGAGGATTCACCTAAAGCAAGGGTATTTGCATACAAGGAAGAGCTTGATGAATGGATGAAGGAGAAATTTTTAGTTATAGAAAAGGAAAGCTCCGGGGAAAGTGGTATTTCAAAAGTTGAAATATTTTTTACTAAAAAATGGAACATTTTTTCTCTGATAATATTGTCTTTACTAATTGTTGCCTTCTTTAATTACAATATCCTTTTTAAGAAGAGAGATGAACTGAAAAACTTACAGAAAAATTTCCATACTCTGGCCGTTCTTCCTTTTGAAAATATAAACGGTAAAGAGAAAGTCAATTATTTTACAGATGGATTGACCGATTCTGTTTTAACAGAGCTGGCCAGGATCAGAGGTCTTAAGGTAATATCAAGAACTTCGATTATGAATTATAAAAATGTGAGAAAACCTCTGTCTGTAATGGCGGAAGAATTGAATGCCGACTTCATTGTTCAAGGGACAGTGTCCCAATCGGAGGAGATTGTTAGAATATCGATTCATCTCATAAATATAAAGAGTAAACATAATCTCTGGTCTGGAAATTATGAAAGAAAATATGAGAACATATTAAGTCTTCAAAAAGAGATTGTACTTGATATTATAGAACATATCTCTATTATAGTGTCACCTGATCATTTAAATTTTCACTCTTTGCTGGAAAAGTAGATAATGAATTCATTATCACCTTTTTTTACAACCCAGTGATCAAAACTTATACTTGTCGCTTTATCAATAAGAGGCGCAGGCAGAAATGGGGCCTGCAGCTCGTAGATCTCCCCCTTTTTCATACTTCTTAGGTCTGACATAACCTGATTTACCGGATGTTCCCCCGCCTCCAGCATTTCCCTTGCATCAAATTTTGTAGTCACCTTCTCATTTTCAAACCATTCCGGTTTTTTCTCATTATAACCTGCATCAGCCTGGCTGCTGATCATTTCCTGACCCACTTCCTTTCTCAGAGTATTAATAAGTTCTTCAACCTTAACATTGGCAATTGCAGATGCCTGCTGAAGTGTTGTGATTTTTACGATAGTTTTTCTGAGTATCGGGTTCTTAAGTTTTTTAAATGCAGGAGTATAATCCAACAATGTTTTTTCAAGTTCCGGATAGCTGTCGAGCAGATCGGAAATTTTTGTCTTAGGTGTTATTACGGTTTTTTCCATTTATTTATCCTCCCCATATGATAATATTCTTTGTTCTCCCTGAAGTTTTCTTTTTTCAGACAGATCCTGTGACACTTCCAGGGTTCCGAGATATTCCCCTTTATCATTCCTCAATGCAAAATATTCAATGTGAATGAATTTATCTCCCATGCTTATCCAGAATGGAGCCCTGCTGTTTTTTCCGCTTTTAAAATCATCAAGTATCTTATCAACAATATGTACACTTCCCGGAGGATGACAATACCTTACATCCCTGTTCAATATCGATCTGTTCCTCTGAAATATCCTCTCTGAACTTTGCGAAAAATATTTTACTTTGTCATCTTTGTCAACAAAAGTCATATCAAATGGTACAGTATTTAAAATACTCAAGATCTCCTCTGAGGTGAAACTTCCGCTGGGCAGATGTACTGAATTGTCTTTTATACGGCTCTTCTTCTGCTCTGTGACATCTATTCCTTCAGGCTTCCATTCATGCTGAGGATCGATCAGGCAATATCCAATCTCATCCGATTCATTATATATCTGCCACCATTCAAGATCTGTCAGTTTATCCAATGCCATCGGGATCAGGATCTGTTCTTCCTTTGTTATCATCTCTGAAACATTTCTGACCGCAGGAGATAATACGAGCTCTGAGCTAACCTTGAAATCGTCTTTGCTGATATCAGGTACATTTAGTATTTCAATACTTCCTTTTAACAATTCCCTTATCTCATCATGTTTCCCCCACATGACCTTAGGGGGGCCCGTGATCCCCTTCTTCTCCAGGAATGGGAACAGGAGGTACTCTTTTTTCAGATAATGCTTTTCGGTATCAATAAGTTTGTTAAATAGTTCTTTGATCTTAAGAACATAGTTGTCAAATTCTTCGGGTTTTACAGTATCAATTTCATTGAGTCTGTTCTCCGTCTCCAGGCAAACTTCGAGGATTGCCTTATTCTCGGAATATATTGTGTCAACCGGATGCCCGTCAGGGACTTTCTTGCTCATCGATAAATCTATCTTATCCTTTAAAACTGCAGAATGGACATCACATAACCTCAAGATCTCATCTTCGGGAAGCCCTTCTGCGATCAACTCCTGCTCAACTTCCACAACATCTCCATATGGAACACTTGAAAGGCTCACTTCAAGTTCTTTTCTGACGCTCTCCTGAGCCTCTCCATCATGAAGTTTCAGGATAAGCTCTTTAAGCCTTTTTTTCCTTTTTGTCGAATTATCTATTAATTCACTCATTTAAGATTCTCCTTTATTGTTGTGTGAAACTATCTATTTTAAAATTCTCAAGCTTTGTCCAGGAGTTTATGCCCATGTGAGAGCATTCATCATGAATAGGGCAGGTGGTTATCGTCGGGCACCCGGTCGTACCGAAAAGTGTACATTCATTAATTTCCGGTTCTCCGTCAAATATCCTGATTATATCAGCAGTGCTTATATCCATTTTAAGGTCCGGAAGTTTGACTCCCCCTTTAGGCCCGACACTGGAAAGGACTATCTTATTTGTTATTAACACTTGAAAGATCTTCCTTAAATAATTTAAAGGGATATTCTCTTGCTCTGAAATTTCATTGATCTTAACAAAACCGGATCCACGTTTTTTTGAAAGGTGAATAATTCCTCTCAAAGCATATTTTGAAGTTTTTGATATTTTAAGCATATTGACATCCACATATCCCAAATACATTATATTGTGTTTTCCTTAAGATGTCAACATGTAAAAATAGAAGGAATTAAATTTCAGAAAATGATCGGGAATCTGAGGATATGTTTTTTTAAATATCTACCAGTTCGCCGGCTCTGATCAATATCTTTCTGGAGTTGTCAGGGAAAATAATTTCGAGTAGTGAACATTCGATTTCATTGTCCTTTGCATAGACAAAATCTCTGTGGATCACATTTTCCGGTGAGTTAAATTTGTCTTCACTTGTAATACCGCCAAGATGCTCGCTCAGTCCAAATGCCCAATGAAAACCTGCTTTCTCATCCTGAAGAATGTTTCCGGTTACTGTCGCTTTATTATTGACTCCTATCGCAAATTCCGCCACATTACACCATCCCGGGTCCTGTTCCATTTTGCTGCGAAGGTCTTCAATCCCGGGTGAATCTCCCTGCACTTCTATGATCTTATTTTCACTGATAACAAAAACGCCTACTTCATTCCCTTCCGGGAAAGGAAGTTTACCTTTAGTCAGACTACCGGATTCTTCATTTGGGACAGTGTAAACTTCTCCGGCAGGGAGATTTGATGTTGATTTCTCGGTACCACCTGTTTTTGGGTGGAGCATTCCGTCATCACCGTAAAATTTATTCCTGGTCAAATCAAAATAGCATTGGTGCCCTGTTGAAAAAAGGACTTCAGCTCCTATAGCATTTTCCAGAATAGATATCAGAGAGTTGCATTTTTCTGCTATCTCTCCGTAATCTGCTGCAAGGCCGGTCTTTTCCATGAACTTCTGTGCTCCCGGCATGGATCCTACTCTAAGTTTTTTCATAGATTTGGAATATTCGTAAAGAGGGGCGGTTGCCGAGTATTCGGGCATGGATAAAATAATTGTAGAATTTTTTATCACATCTTTGGTTTTTGTCTCCTTTGTACCCATCATACATTTATTCGGGAGCCTGGCATTATGGTTGAGTGTTGCCTTATAGGTGACCAGGGGGTTTACTTTTAATCCCCACTTCCCTGAAATTGAACTTATTCTTTTAAGCCATTCTTCAGCCATCAGTCTCCGTTCTTTCCATTCTGATGTGTCCTGTTCTTCATCCCGGGGTGTGTCGATCATTATTGAAAGAGTTTCATTTTTTCCGGGTGCAAAAATGTTTTCTAGAAAATTCTTGATATCAAAAACCATTATTACTCCTGATAAAGGATTCATATCTATAAACAATAGATATGAACGGGATCCTGTTAAATAAAGTTTATCAAAAAATAATTAAATATTCAATTTTTATTAATTTTATCTGATCTATGAAAAACTTTTTATTTATTTTTTGTATAATGAATTCAGTAGCTTAATTGAATATTATGAATGGTACATCTATAAAAGACTTTGAGAATAAGTATAAAAGATTGCTCAGCAGGTTATATGATCATCCCCTCTGGATGGAAACAAACTGGTTCCTCGCAACCGGTGCTCCCAGCTCCGGGAAATCCACATCTTTAAGACGTCTTCAAAAGGAAGGCTATAATATAAATCCGGATATAAGCAGAGATTATATTGTTGATTTAAAGAGGAGAGGAATCCCGTTCAGAAAAGATGTTTTATATAGTGTTGAAACCCAGAATATCCTTTTTTATCTTATGACCCACGATGCACTTGGACTTGATACGGGAGATTTGATAATACATGATTACTCCCTCCCTGATAACATTGCATTTCTGAAGTTGGGAGGGCTACCTGTACCCGATGAAGTTAAAAGGTCGGCGATGAGTTTCAGGTTCAGGAAAGTTTTTTTATTTGAGCCTTTAGAGCTTATTCAGGATGGAGTAAGGACAGAGGACAGGGCAGATCAGGAAAGATTATTCCAGCTTCTTCATGAAACATATATTTCTCTAGGATATGATCCCATACTTGTCAAATCAGATACAATTGAGAATCGTCATAAATTCCTTATCAAAAGACTCCCTGAACTTTGACCTTAATACAAAAACAAGGTATTAATAAATGGATGGATATACGAGTCAGGAGGAAACCATGGATAAAGGT
>JAGLQR010000071.1 GCA_023136725.1 Candidatus Aminicenantota bacterium | reverse complement strand
AAAGGATTTTTTCGCTCTGTTTTAAAGAAATTTCAGTCTTTCTTTGTTTTTCTATCATTTTATTGAAAGCTGAGACAATCTCTTTTGCCTCTGTTTCCTTTAGGTCTATATCAAATTCTTTACCACTTTTGATATATGAACTGATCGAATTAGAAAGAATATTTATTTCTGATGTAATTCTAAGGGCAAAAAAATATGATATTACTGCTCCGATCAAAATTATGAGGATAGAAATAATTAGTATTAAACCAAAGTGGGGATATAATTCGTTAATAAGTAAATCTTTCGACAGCCCTATATGGAGTTCTGAATCAGAGGAATCGATATTAACAAAAATATCATAATAGATATCACCTTCAGTACTTATAAACTTCCACATGGCAGGTTCACCCGAAGTCGCAGGCCCGATTTTCAGGAGAGATTCAGGTATGCCTCTATCAAATGTATGTTCGTAAGAGACTCCGTCCTTTTCTACAAATAGATATCCAATGCAATTATCTGCCCTCTGCTCCTTTATTAACACCCTCTTTACAGCAACCCTGTCATTCCATAAAAGAAGACGGGATAATTCACCGGCCAATATTGTTGCTCTCACTTTACAAGCACTTATTTCATCTTCAAGATGATGCTCGATATTAATATAAACAAAGCTTCCCGCTACAAACAACGTTAAGATTGTTAATAACATTGTAAATTTTAAAAAAACAATTTTTCTTAAGGTCATTTTTTAGTCTTCATCTCTTTTATCCAGTTTCTCATTTCTATAATGGTATCGTACATTGAAGGTTCACCGGCCTCAAATCTATCAATATGGATCTGATCAAGTAAAAATTTTGATTTTTCATCAAGATGTAATGACAAAAAGATCTTTCTCAATTTTTTCTTAAATCTTTTATCCATTTCAGGATGTACTACTATTGGAGGGATCCCATAGGGAGGAGACCTTTCTATTATTTTTGTTCTTGACACCATTAACGGACTCAGGGAATTAAAAAAGTCCCAGATCATTCCATCAACTGCTGCTCCGTCACTTTGCTTATCTGCGATTGACTTTATTGAATTATCATGACTATAAGTAAAGAATGTTTCTTTAAAGAATGAATCGGGAGTCTCCCCTATCTTTGCAAGCATATAGATCGGGACAAGATATCCGGTATTAGAGTTCGGGTCAGTAAAAGCAAATCTTTTTCCCTTGAGATCCTGAAAAGATTCGATCCCGCTTTCACTATTGGATATAATATAACAATTGTATGTTTTTCTCCCGCTAACAACAGGTACAGCTAAAATTTCCATCCCGAAATCTTCAAATCCCATTGTGTATGCACCGGAACATACATAGGCTACGTCAACTAATCTGTTTTTCACCAGGTCATTGACCTCTTCGTAAGTACGGTGTTGAAAAAACTTCACTTTCATTCCTATTTTATTTGCAATCAGGTTCATTAATTCCTGATAATATTCAAAAGTGATCTCAGGAGATATCATTGCTCCAACTGCAACACGAAGATATATTGTCGAATCTTCACTTTGCGCTATTTCATTTTTTTTTACTACATCATTCATGTCCACTTCAGGGAGATCACCTGTTCTAAAAAACACAAAATATATGGCAATAGAAAGCAATAGTGAAATTGTGACCATCAACAATATTACGATTTTATAATTGTTAAAAAAACCTGAAACTATTTTATCCTTTTCCAATATATTCCCTCTTTTTTTAATAATTATAATATTCTGAAATTTTATTTTCCACTACGGGAAAACAATAAAAAGCTGAAAGGAAAGATCTTACTCTATAATTAATTCAACTTTATTGTATAATGGATTTTTAATATTGATATTTTTAACAATACTTTACAAAAAGATCATTTATGGAAATAAGCAACAAGGAACAGAAGAAAAGTGCCCTGATCGCTGCTTCACTGGCATCATTTCTTACACCATTCATGGGTTCATCAATAAATGTAGCCCTCCCTGCCATCGGCTCCGACTTTAAGGCTAATGCGATTTTATTAAGTTGGATTGCAACATCTTATCTTCTGGCCTCGGCAGTTTTCCTGGTCCCCTTCGGAAGAGTAGCAGATATCAAGGGGAGAAAAAAAGTTTTTATTCTCGGGATAATTATCTTTACCATATTCTCATTCCTCTGTGGTACTGCAGGTTCGGTACAACAACTCATAATATTCAGAATATTTCAGGCTGCCGGAAGCGGAATGATATTCGGAACAGGTATGGCAATATTAACATCAGTATTCCCTGCCCCTGAAAGGGGAAAGGCTTTCGGCCTGGCAGTCGCAGCAGTTTATATAGGGTTGTCACTGGGACCATCCGCAGGCGGGATCCTGACTGAGTACTTCGGCTGGAGAAGCATTTTTTATCTGGTTACGATTCTCGGCTTTCTAACAACTTATATAGTCATCAGGAAATTGAAAGGTGAATGGAAAGATGCTGAAGGGGAGAAGTTTGATCTAACCGGATCTTTTCTATACGGGATTTCACTGGTTCTTATAATGTATGGTTTCCCTAAACTGAACAACATGACAGGACTGGTTATTTTTCTTTCAGGATTGCTGTTTTTGACAACCTTTATTTACTGGGAATTAAGATCTGATTTCCCACTCCTGAATCTTCACCTGTTCAGGCAGAATATGATCTTCAGATATTCTAATCTTGCTGCACTCATAAATTATTGCGCAACATTTGCCGTTGCTTTTCTTTTAAGTTTCTATCTGCAATATGCAAAAGGATTCAGTCCGAAAGAGGCAGGATTCATACTCGTTGTTCAGCCGATAATCATGGCATTATTTTCTCCACCTGCTGGCAGACTTTCAGACAGGATCGATCCGGGAAAGGTTGCATCAATCGGAATGGCAATTTCAACATTCGGGCTCTTCCTTCTGGTTTTTATTTCGCAGGATACATCTATTCTGTTTATAATAATTATACTTATACTGCTGGGTGTTGGTTTTGCTCTTTTCTCATCTCCAAACTCAAACGCGATAATGAGCTCAGTTCAGAAAAGAGATCTGGGTATCGCATCCGGAACCCTTGGGACCATGAGACTCGTCGGACAAATGTTCAGTATGGGGATAGTAATGATGTTGTTCTCCCTATTTATCGGCCAGGCAGAGATCGGTCCTGAAAATGTAGGAAGCCTTTTAATATCTGTAAAGATATCTTTTTCTATCTTTGCCTTTCTCTGTTTTCTGGGAATCTTCGCATCCCTTGCCCGTCAGAAAAGATAATCTTATTTTTTATTCATTCCAAGAAGATCAAGTATGAATGCATATTCAAGAGCTGTCTCTTTATATCGCCTGAATCTTCCGGAAGCTCCGCCATGCCCTGCATCCATGTTCGTATTGAGGTAAAGAGGATTATTATCTGTTTTTTTATACCTCAGTTTTGCCACCCATTTCGCCGGTTCCCAATACTGCACCTGAGAATCATGAAGCCCGGTGGTAACAAGCATTGCTGAATAATCCTTCCTTTCTACATGATCATATGGTGAGTATGAGAGCATATATTCATAATACTCTTTATTATTCGGATTCCCCCACTCATCATATTCAGTAGTGGTTAAAGGTATCGTGTCATCGAGCATCGTTGTAACAACATCTACCCACGGAACATGCGCGATAATACCTTTGTACATATCGGGCCTCATATTTATAATTGCTCCCATGAGAAGCCCTCCGGCACTGCCGCCCATTGCAAAAACCTTTGAGGGATCTCCATATTTTTCATCCAGGAGGAATTTGGTACAATCGATAAAATCGGTAAATGTATTCTTTTTCTTCAAAAGTTTCCCGTCCTCATACCAGTGACGGCCCATCTCCTGCCCGCCCCGTACATGAGCTATTGCATAAACAATTCCCCGGTCAAGAAGACTTAATCTATATGAACGGAAACCTGCACTCATACTTGCTCCATATGAACCATATCCATATACATAAAGAGGATTTGTCCCTTTTTTAAACTTATCTTTTCTATAAACCAGGGTAACAGGAACTTTCACATCATCCCTTGCGGTAGCAAAATATCTTTTTGTTTTATAATTTGCAGGGTCAAATCCTCCCAGGATCTTCTCCTGTTTAAGGAGTTTCCTCTCCTTCGTAACCATATTAAAATCAAATTCTGAATCCGGAGTGGTCATTGATGAATATTTATACCTCAGTATCACAATATCATATTCATAGTTCTTCCCGAGGTAGGCAGAATATGCCTCTTCTCCGAATTCCATAAAATATTCGCTTTTATCCCCCCATTTTATGATCCTGAACCTGTTAAGCCCGTACTTCCTCTCATTTATCACAAGATATTTTTTAAAGAGATCAAAGTCCGAGAGAAAAATGTCATCTCTGTTCGGAATGATCTCTTCCCAGTTCTCTTTCTCTGTTTTGTTTATGGGAGTGGAAACCAATCTGAAATTTTTGGCCTTATAATTGGTCCTGATATAAAAATTTTCACCGAAATGATCAACAGAATATTCAATACTCCTCTCCCTCGGATGAATTATTTTAAACTTATCATCAGGAGAATCAGCACTTACAAAACGGTATTCAGAAGTTAGTGTACTATCCGATCCGATCATAATGAATTTTTCTGACTTTGTCTTAAAAGCAAAAACTGAAAAGGTTGGATCTGTTTCGTGGAATATCAGCTTATCTTTACCTGAATCACCACCCAACATGTGCTTAAAGATCTTGAAGGACCTGAGAGTTTTATCTTTCTTTGTATAAAAAATGGTTTTATTGTCATTTGCCCATATTGCAGATCCTGTTGTGTTTTTGATCTCATTCTTAAGTATCTTACCGGAAACAAGATCTTTGAAATGTATCGTATATTTTCTTCTGCTTACTTTATCAACACCATAAGCAAGGAGTTTATTATCTTTACTTACAGAAAGCCCCCTGACATTAAAATATTTATACCCTTCAGCCATTTCATTTACATCAAGAAGAATCTCCTCTTTCACGTTAAGAGACCCCTTCTTCCGGCAATGGAAAGGATACTCCTTCCCTTTTTCATATCTGATATAGTAGTAATATCCATTCTTCTTATAAGGAACGGTCGAATCATCTTTCACAATTCTCCCGGTAATCTCTTTGAACAGGTTATTCTGAAGAACTTCCGTATGTTTTAATGAATCTTTCAGATATTTATTTTCAGCATTAAGATAACTGATAACTTCGGGGTTTTCCCGTTCTCTGAGCCAGAAATAATTATCAATTCTTGTATCACCAAACTTTACTAATTCTTTTTTTACCCTCTTTGCAACTGGGGGTTCTATTTTTTTATTCAAATTTTTCCCTCCATCTTTATGATCTACGGCCTGAACATATCCTGACATAATTATTAATGAAAATAATGTTATTAACACCAAAGTTCTTTTCCCGATAAATTTCAAATTCATTTTTTCTCCTGATTAAATCTCTACCACATTAGAATAAAAGTTTAAACTATAAATATAGGATTAAGATCAGTCAGGCTGATCCATGGCAATCCTGAAACCGATACTTGCATCACGAAAATGAGGAGAGTAACATCTTCTTGCAGCGGATCTGATAAAGTGATCAGTTCTTGCCCAGTCCCCTCCTCTGGCGACTCTGTGAGAACCATATTTCGGCCCCTTGGGATTGTTCACAGGAGAGCGATTGTAGTAAGTGTTGCTGAACCAGTCTGAACACCATTCATAAACATTCCCGAGCATATCATACAATCCCCATTTATTTGGTTCTTTTAACCCCACCTCTAAAGGGTGCATTATCTTTTTCTTAAATGCATTATCGTAGAACCAGGCATACTTCCCCAGGTTACGTTTAAGTGAACCATGGAAATATGTGGTTTTTGTTCCTGCCCTGCAGCAATATTCCCACTCCGCTTCTGTCGGGAGTCGAAAACTATTTTTTGTTGCTTTTGAAATCTTGTCGATAAAATCTCTTGAATCATAATAATTTATTTCCACAGCTGGATAATTTTCACCATTTACTACATATTTAGAATCCTTCCATGGTGTTGTTCCCATTATTGATTGCCATTCATTTTGAGTGACTTCATATTTCCCGATATAGAATGGGTCCAGAAGTACGTTATGGACAGGAGATTCTTCACTGTCACCTGATGAAGCCCCCATCAGAAATGAACCCCCTTCGATAAACTGCATATTATTAATTATTGTCCCGATTATCTCCAGCTTGACGCCCGGGTCAGGTTTTATTTTTTTAAAAATATCTTTTAGAAAAATTTTCGCCTCCGCCTTTATAATAGTATTAAAACTGAATTTATCAACTGAATATAAACCAGATACCCCGAGTACACAAAATGAATTATCGGGAAACACTTTAATTATAAACATTTCCAATTGAGACAAGATCTTAAGAATGCATTTGACCTTTCACTTAATATTATATTTGTTTGAAAATGAGAATTTTTAAGTTATTATTAACTAAGAGGCCTTAATGTCAGGAGAAAACACTTTACTTTTAGTCCTTTCAAATCTGATCTACCTCTTATTGATATTCAGTTCAGTGATCATATCCGTATTCGGAAGCATAATTATCATCAGATTTCTTACAAGGCAGAAGATAGATGTCAGGGAGGAAATAGTAGTGAACCGGAATATTGGCATTGCGCTTGTTCTTGGTTCATTCATATGGACACTGGGGAGATTATGTTTTGAAACGATCAAACCCATTATGAATGTCTGGTATTCAGGATATTACTCAGGATTTTCACTGAAAAGTTCACTAAAACTTCTTTACGGAATCTCAATCTCTCTGTCGATAGCACTCCTGACAGGAGCAATTACCATATATTTCGCAATGAAAATCCTGATGGTAATAAATAAAGACATAAACGAATGGGAAGAAATAAAGAATGGTAACATTTCTGTTGCAATCATCATCAGTGTAACTGTAATAGTCATCGGACTGTTCTTTGAATCTATTTTGAGTACAATAATAACCGGATTAATGGTCAAGTGAAAATCAAGTCGTTCCTTCTATCCTTTTTCTCCCCAATTATATTGATCTTTTTTATATCTTACACTTCATCATTTATTTCTTCAGGAATGGATCAGATTCTTTACAGATCGGGACCCGGATCCACATTCGACAATGTTTTTGATTCAGCAAAAAGTAAAGAAAATAAAAAATTTATCAGGGAGTTCATATGGGACATTACTGAGAATAAAACAATTATTACTCAGTTGAGTTTGTCTGAGGTTGATATAAGAACTGAAATGGATAATTTTGGAGTGAACCTGAAGATAAAACATCCCTCTTACATTAGGAAGAGAGGGTTTATACAGACGAGGAAAGGGCTGCATATCAACTATAAAACCGTATTTGATAATAGTTCCGCCAATTTCAATGAACTCTCTCCTGTTGTGACTTTTTCAGCAGATATAAAAAACAATGAAGACCCTTCGATCTGCTTTCTCAAATTTGTGCAAAATATAAGATACAAAGTACCACCAAAGTTTTTTCAAGGAAAGTACATTATGGAGTTCTTCCCCCCTCTTAACTGTCTTTACAGAAATTATGGAGATTGCGACACCAAAGCAATCCTACTCGCAAGCCTGCTTGAAGGTGCGTCATTCAGAAAAGAAAGAATGGTAATCATTGTATTGAAAGGCTTTGGCATATTTCATGCGATCCTGGCAATCGAGAGAATTCCACTTCCGGGGATGCTTTCGTTCTACATTGACAGAATGGGGCCCTTCATCCCTATGGAAACCACAATAAAAGGCTGGATGCCGGGATTTACCAACAGACAGGTCAACCTTTGCTTGCAAAACGGACAATTTCGATTTGTAAAACTATTCTGATAAAACATCAAAAGAAAGCAATACATCTGAATAATTATTAAAAAAAAGGCCCGCACGAT
>JAGLQR010000070.1 GCA_023136725.1 Candidatus Aminicenantota bacterium | reverse complement strand
GATGGAGATACATAGACTGCTGTCGGGATTTTTGAGTTCATAATTGCTTTTATAATAGAACGCATTGAGGTTGAAAATCCCCCCGGAGTATCGATAGAGAGGATTACAAGTTCACCATTTCCCGAAGTGTTGATCTTTTCATAAGAATCTAAAAGGTACTCTTCAGCAATTGAATCGATAGGCCCTTTTATTTCAAGATGGTAGACATCCCCGTTTAATAATAATGGAACGATCAGGAAAGAAAACACAAAGAAGCAGATAAACCAGGCTTTTCTCATATAATTATTATAGTTAATAACCCATTAAAAAACAATAAATTTAAGTATTTACCGGTTACGTCCAAAAAAATGTATTATTTTTCTCATTTAACTAAACAATAGAAACTTTACTAGCGTATAAATTATTTAATACATTTTACAGAGGTGAATATGATAAACAAATTGTTAATTTTAGTTTTTTCAGTTCCGCTTTTAATTTCTTTTCTTATTGGAGGCCAGACAGGTATTGATTTTACGAAATACCACAATCCCCAGGAAATTAATAAGTTTCTTAATGATCTGGTGAAAAGCAATAAAGGTATTTCGAGGCTCCATAAGATTGCTGATACACCAGGAAGAAACAAGGTTTATATTCTGGAGATTGGTGATCAGGTAAAAATGAAAAAGAAAACTGTCCCCGGGATATTAGTGACAGCTAATTTTGATGGTATTAATTCTCTCTCTTCTGAAGCATCGCTGTTTCTTATCAACGAGCTGATCAAAAGTAAAGAGAAGAGGAATAACTTTACATGGTATATATTACCTGTCGGTAATCCGGATGCAGCATGGAGATACTTTAAAAAACCATTGCATGAAGATAGTGGAAATAATAAACCTGTAAACGATGATAAAGATGAAATGACCGATGAGGATGGAGTTGAGGACCTGAATGGAGATGGAGTTATCACGATGATGAGAGTTAAGGATCCTGAAGGTAGGTTTCTTTCGATTCCGGGTAATAAAAAACTGATGAAAAAAGCTGATTGGGTAAAAGGCGAAAAGGGAGTTTACAAACTTTATTCGGAAGGTATTGATAATGATGGTGATGGTAAATATAATGAGGATGGGCCGGGTGGTGTAGATATTTCTGTTAATTTTCCCCATCTTTTCAAACCTTTCACAAAAAAAGGGGGAGACTGGCCCGGAAGTGAAGCAGAGGTTTTCGGACTGTTCAAGTTTGTTTTCTCACATGATGATATAGCTATGACCATGAATTATGGAAATACAAATTTCTGCATGATCCCACCGCAGGGTGGGAGAAAAAGTCAGGTTGATATGGCAAAGATAAAGGTTCCTGAAAGAATGGGTAAATTTATGGGCATTGATACTGACCGGACTTATTCCATGAAAGAGATAATGGAAATAGTGAAAAAAGTGGTACCCGCCGGATTTGAAGTTACTGAATCAATGGTTGCAAGTTTCATGGGCCTCGGAGCAGTTGTAAATCCAATTAAAGGTGATCTTAAATTTTATGAAAAAATATCCGAAGATTATAAAGAATATTTGAAAAAGATCAAACTTGATGCAAAACGGCTTGATCCTAAGAAAGCTAAAGATGGTTCCTTTGAGCTCTGGTCATACTATCATCTCGGGCTCCCTACATTTTCGATGGATTTCTGGACACTTCCTAAAGTTGAAAAGAAGAAGAAAGATGAAAATGCGATCACTGCAGACAAGCTTGAGAAAATGACAAAAGAGGAATTTCTTGCTCTTGGAAAGGAGAAAATAGAAAAATTTCTTAAATCTGTTAATGCTCCAAAAAATATCAAGGCTGAATTTTTGATAAACGGTGTCAAGAATGGAGTAATGACCCCTAAGAAGATGGCTGGATTCATGAAAAATATGAAGAAACCTGAAGATAACTCTGCAGGAACTCCTGAAGAGACTGCTGTTATAGACTTCAGTGAGAAAAAGCTTGGAGGAAAGGGATTCATTGATTGGAAGCCTTTTGATCATCCGACACTTGGTGAAGTTGAGATTGGCGGGATAGGCCCGTTAAGTAAAATAACTCCTCCTCCATCTATGATTGGTGATCTTGTCGGGAAACAGGTCCCTTTCATATTCGAGCTTGTAAAAAAGCTGCCATTAATAAAGATCAGTGATGTAAAAGTTATTGACAAGGGAGCAGGAGTATACAAGATCAAGGGATGGATCGAAAATACAGGTTTCCTCCCTTATCCTACTGAAATGGGAAAGAAGAATGGCAGGATAAGCAATGTAATAGTTACTTTGAGTGGAAAAGGTATCAAGCTGCTTGAAGGGAAGAAGCGAAGTATAATAAAAAGCATTGGTGGAAATGGAACCAAGTTAGTAGAATGGCTGATATTTTCATCAGATCCGACATCAGTAAAAATCAAATCTGAGACCAGGATCGCCTCAAGCGATTCAAAGACCATTAATGTAGGAGGTAAAAAATGAAGAGAAATCTGATAATTGGTTTTATTCTAATATTTGCAATTACTTTGACAGCCGGTGAAGGATTTTCCCCGGATAAAGTAAAAATCCCACTCTCATTCGATTATTATTACTCATATGAAATGGTCGTATCTGCAGTTAAGAAGCTCCATAAAGCATATCCGGAACTTACCAGGCTTGATGCTGTGGGCAAGAGTGAAGAGGGGCGGGTGATCTATGCTTTAACCATTAATAACCCCAAGACAGGCGGAGAACTTGACAAGCCGGGAATATATGCCGACGGGAACATTCACGGGAATGAGATCCAGGCTACAGAAGTTACTCTATATCTTGCTAATTATCTGCTTACAAATTACGGAAAAAATGATCAGATAACTTCATTGGTTGATAAAAAATGTTTTTACATTATACCGATCATAAATCCGGATGGAAGATATCATTTTCTTAAAGATGGCGGGACATCAAGTTCCAATAGGGGATTAAGGAGGCCGAAAGATGATGATGGTGATGGACTCTTTGATGAAGACTTCCCCGATGATCTTGATGGAGACGGGAATATATGCATGATGAGGAAGAAAGATCCTGATGGTGATTTCAAAACCCATCCTGATGATCCAAGACTTATGATCAGGGTAAAAAAGGGCAAGAAAGGGGAATGGAAGATCCTCGGGTCAGAAGGGATCGATAATGATGGTGACGGCCGTATTAATGAAGATTCTGAAGGATATGTTGACCCGAACAGAAATTGGGGATATGACTGGGCTCCGAACTATGTACAGTCTGGTGCAGGAGACTATCCTTTTTCCGGAGTAGGATTAAAAGCTATTTCAGAGTTTGTTGTAAAAAGGCCGAATATTTGTATGACCTGGCTTTTTCATAACACCGGCGGTATGTTCCTCAGAGGGCCGAGTACAAAATCACAGGGGGTGTATCCCAGAGGTGATATAGAAGTATATGATTTCCTCGGAAATCAGGCTGAGAGGATGGTCCCGGGTTACAGGTATATGATCAGCTGGAAAGATCTTTACAGTACTTATGGTGATTTTGGTGAATGGATGGCGATGACTCAGGGGACCTATAATTTTGTTGGTGAGCTCTATATGTCTGCTCAGGAAACTTTTTCCACGATCAAAGAGACTGAAAGAAAGAAAAAGGCAGTTCCGGATGAAGACGAGGGTGGACGTGGAGGATTCTTCGGTGACAAACGGCTTGAACATGAAAGACTACGGTTTGACGACCATCTTAACCAGGGAGATTCTTTTGTCGAATGGAAACCATTTAAACACCCGGTGTACGGAGATATCGAGATCGGAGGGTGGGCCAAGCTCAGTACCAGGTTATCACCTCCTTTCATGCTGAAAGATCTGGTTCACAGAAATGCTTCAGCTATAATTTTTTCTGCAAAGCATACTCCCGAAGTTTCATTGGAAATTCTAAAACCTGAAAAGATGGGGAAAGGACTTTATAAGGTCAGGACAATACTAAGCAACACTAAAGCGATCCCGACAATGAGTTTTCACTCAAAGTTTAAGAAGCTTTATCCTGAAGATACTTTGAAAGTATCCGGAAAAGGGATCAAAGTTGTAGCCGGTGGAAATCTGATCGATAAATATACAGATAAGGTTATTTACAAAAAATTTAAACCCGAAGTACAATTTCTTACTATTCCGGGATTCTCGAAAGTAGAGCATCAATTCCTGATTTCAGGAAAAGGTGAGGTGAAATTTAATTACTTCTCAAGACATGGTGGGAAATTAACAAAAGCTATAAGACTCAAATAAAATAGATGTGAGGGGAGTTTAACTCCCCTCAATATTCCTTACTTTCTTGCTATATCTTTAAAATAACGTGCAATATTACCGGGCGTTGAGACTATTTTCATAAATGTACCCATGGAGAGATCAGGAAATGATAAAGCTATCCTGAACTTGCCGTGAAGCATTACAACCCTGTCTTTCATTACAAGGAATTCATAAGGCATAAAAGTTACATGACGTGGATCTTTTTTGTCAATTTTGGGTAGAAATTTCGATTCACCTTTTTTCCCGTATAATGCTCCCCCGAATAATGTAAGATTTTTGCCGGGGAAATCAATCCGGTAAACTTTTTCCACACTGCCTAACTTCTTGCTGAAGTTTTCCTCGATCTTTTTGATAACTGCATCATAATTTGTTTTTTTTGCAAGTTTCACAACATTATCAAAGTATGGCATGAAGGCCATATAATGATATTTTCTGAGCTTTTTTATTTTTACCCCCTTTTTTGATCCGTAAGGGAGGTTTTTTACTTCTGCGAGAGAATTGAACATCTCAATAATTATCTTATTCAAGTCATTGTAACCGGACTCAACTTCCGGAAATTTTTTTCTGTAATATGCATTTCCCCAATAAACAGGATTCATATATGATATTTCAATGTTATTTCCATTTTTAATAATCCCGAATCGTATCACAGCGGCAAATGCATGCAGTCCTCCAAACTTTTCAACGGGGTCGGTAAGTAGTTTGTGTGTTGCAACTATTACGACTCTGTTGGGATCCTGCATCGGCGAATATTTCCCGATAGCACTAAACCCGTTCTCAGTTAACAGAGTTTCTGTTTTTGTCAAAACGTTTTCAATTTCCCCTGTTTCTATACCTGCGAGAATATAGGGTTTCAGTCTCACAACATCAGCGTGCACCATGAAAAATGTCATTAAAACAAATGTTACAAAAAATATTTTTCTCATTTCTACTCCTTAGTATTGTGAAAAATTAACACAGAAATAGAAATAACTCAAGTATGGTTCTAGATTGGAGTTAGTTAAAAAAGTATATATTATTGAGGACCGGAACCGAAATAATTCACATATGTTGAAGAATCCTCTCCGAAAGTTTCAATTTCCTTTTTACATATACGATATGTACACTTTTCACCTTGAACTTCAGAGAAAAGGATTTTAAATTCCGTACCATTCTCATCAATCATAATAATCCTGGCCAGGTTTCTATTTATTTCGTTTGCAGAGAGATCGCTGTGGCAGATAGGGCATAAAAATGTCAAACGTTCACCGTCCTTTAATTCCAGAGTGTTATGAGCGATACGTTTATAATCACCAAGCTCCGGGTTTAAAAGAATGATCCCTTTCTTCTCGTCGTCTTTTAGAGCAATGAATATTATTTTTGCATTTACTTTAAGGAAACCACCGCATTTCGGACAAATATACTCATTCTGTTTCATTTAATTCTCCGTCAAACATATATTTTTTATAATAAAACCACTAATAAATCAAGCACTTTTTGACCTGTTTTTTTATTTTAAAATTTGCAAAAACTAATTCTTATAGATTTGTAATGTTTTCAAAAAATTGAAATTTTACTTTATTGATATATTATTTTAATTGGAGGCAAAAATGATAAAAAAATCGGCTTTACATATTCTGTTTATTTGTCTATTCATATTGATGATTACCCAAACGGCATCCGGTGTTGAACTTGATAGAATAATCTCATCCGGAAAAATAGTTGTCGGAACAAGTGCAGATTACCCTCCGTATGAGTTTTTCCTTATGAATGATAAAGATAATGAACTTGTTGGACTTGATATTGATATTGCAAATGTTATAGGGAAAGAGTTGGGGGTAAAGGTTGTTATAAAAAATCTGATATTTCACAAATTATTCTCAGTTCTTGAATCCGGAGAGGTTGATTTACTGATCGCCGGGCTTAATCCCACTTTTGCCAGGACCAGAATTGCAGATTTTTCAGATATTTATTATAAGGCTATACAGAATCTTGTAATCAGAAAAAAAGACAAAGAGAAGATCGCTTTCCTGAAAGACCTCAGAGGAAAGACAGTTGGTACTCAGAAAGGTTCTATCCAGAGTGAAATGGCTCCTGCTCAGATCTCCGGTGCAAAGTTTATGTATTTTGATTCTATCTTTGATCTAATAGATAATTTGAAAAAAGGTACATTAGACGCTGTAATACTGGAGCAACCTGTAGCAACATCTTATGTTTTAAGAAATCCAGATCTGATAAGTATTGAGTGTTTGAGCTCAGGTACAGATGATAGCCCTCTGGGTTCAGCCATTGCGGTTAAAAAGGGGAACAAAAAGCTCCTGAAGAAAATAAATGAGATTATTAATAAACTGAAATCAGAGAATAAGATCTATGAATTTGTAGAAAATGCAAAGATACTATTGAATAAAAGATAGGCAAGGGCGGAAATCACAGATAAATTACTCTACAATTATTGACATATCCTTACTATTTGTATAGAATAATCTTCAAATGGTGAGTGTAGCTCAAGGGTAGAGTGTCGGTCTGTGGAACCGAATGTTGGGGGTTCAAATCCCCTCACTCACCCCATTTGCTCTTCAAATTAAAATATGATGTATTCAAAAAATAAGTTGGTTACAAAGACGTTCTGATGATAAGCTAATCATGATTCTCAAAAGCTTTAAAAGCATCTTCTAATTCAAATGAATTCATTCCTTGTTCATCTAAAGATTAAAGAAGCATCCTTTCCAGGCATTGTCATTATCGGGAAGAAGAATTATTCAGGGAGTTTCAAGAAGATTTCAGAGGATATTTTTCATGTCTATTTTAAACAAAAGGTTAGTATGCGTTTAAATGAAAAAGTGGAATTGAAGAGCAGGTCCAAATTCTTTACACCTTTACTTCCTGTTTTTATAGAAAGCAATAAGAAAAAGCTTGCAAAGATCGCGAAATCTTTAAACGAGAATATAGATACCCTTTCGGCAGAGGATGTTATTCTTCTGGCTATCAATAATGAAAAAGCATTGAACGTTCTATATCTTGAAGATTTTTTGTCAATGAAAAGGAGAGAATTGCTTGATATCCTTATCCGGCTTGAATCTGAAAAAAAAATAAAGCTTATGGATCTTAGCAATTTGTATTCATGTTCTTATAAAATTTTTACTGATAATTACAACAATATGGTTGATAAACTTACAAACTCCTTTAACAGCCGTTTAAAAACTATAAAATTTTCAGATATTGCCGGACAGGTCATATTTCATCCAGATTCAGTTTATTTCCGGTATATGCTGGAAAAAACCAGATCAAAGCATGATTTCCGTATTATGAAAGATAAATTGGTATTTACAGAACTTCCGCTCTCTGAAAAGGAAATTTCCATGGTAAATGAAGTGGAGAAAGTTATAAAAAAGAACAAACTTGGAATATTCTCAATTTATTCAATTAGAAAGGTGTCAGATTTTGACATTGGATTTATAAATAATTCACTATGGCATCTCCTTAGTGAAGAGAAAATCGTACCCCTTGACGAAAAAAGGGAATATTTTATTTTTTCAGATGAACTAACTAAAATAATCAACAGGCTTAAAAAGTTTAAAAGAAATCAGGGAGATATGATAGATATATCTTCATTTCGTGAGATATCGGTTTTAAACAGAAAAAATATAATTCTGGTACTTGAATATCTTGATTCTCAGAAGATCACAACACGAATAGGAAATAACCGCA
>JAGLQR010000007.1 GCA_023136725.1 Candidatus Aminicenantota bacterium | reverse complement strand
CCCAGATCTTTTAGTTTCGTGCTGACAGGATACCCGTTTTCGACCTTCAACTCTTCTGAAACAGCATATCCAAGTCCCATAAGGACAGCACCTTCGACCTGACCCTCGAAAAGAGCAGGGTTGATTATTTTCCCTCCATCATGAGCCGCTATTACTTTTTTTATATTTCCGCGGTCATCCAGAGAGACAAGTTGTGTTGCATAGCTGTAAGAATAGTGGGTGATCACTTCGCCACCGGCACCGGGCTTGGTAGAGTTTTCGAAACTCCATCTTCCACTATATGTCTTTCCTTTTAACTGGGCGAGAGAGTTTTTCATCAGGTCTTTTTTAAGTTCCCTGCAGGCTTCTATTATTCCGTTGCCTATCAATACAGTACCGCGGCTTGAGGTTGTCATTCCTGCAACAGCACCATCTTCGGTCATGACCCTTACTTCTATGACTTCAGGGTCAATACCTGTTTCTGTGCTGAGGACCTGAACTGCAACAGTATCTACTCCCTGCCCCATCTCCGTCCATCCGTGACACAGCCTGACTTTCTTCTCAGATATGATTTCAATCTTTATTTCTGAGAAATCTATCATTCCGTTTCCTATTCCGGAGTTTTTTATTCCACAGGCGAGTCCTGCATATTTTTCCATATAAAAATCATCTCTGACTGATAAAAGTGTTTCCCTTACTCCGACCCCGTCTCCGAGGATTTGTCCTGTAGCTGTTTTTGACCCCTTGACCAGCGAATTGTCATATCTGATCTGCCACCTGTCAAAGCCACCCTTTGAACAAAGTTCATCTATACAACTTTCAATAGCGAAGGTTACCTGGTTAACTCCGAATCCTCTCATGGCTCCGGATGGTATATTGTTTGTATACAATGTTTTAGATTCAATATCGACTGAAGGGAAATGGTAAGCTCCTGTCGCATGTCCTCCTGCCCTCTCAAGTACTTTGGTCCCGACCGAGGCATATGCTCCGGTATCTCCGATTATCCTTGCCTTCAGTGCCGTGAATTTCCCGTCCTTATCACATCCTACTTCATAATCCATAATAAGAGGATGTCTTTTAGGGTGCATTCGGATCGATTCTTCTCTGGAGAGTTTGAGTTTTACAGGTTGTTTTGTCAGCCATGAGAATAGTGCAGCATGGCCTTGAACTGTCATATCTTCTTTTCCACCAAAACCGCCCCCATTGGCAAGGAGTTTTACTGAAACCTTCTCTTCGGGTATTCCGAGAATGTGAGCTACCTGTCTCCTGTCCTCATATATTCCCTGACTCTGTGAATATAGTTCCAGCCCTTCATTTCCGACTGGTATTGCAATTGCAGCTTCAGTTTCCAGAAATGCATGCTCTATTCTCTGGGTCTCATATCTTCCTTTAACTAAATATTCCGATGAAAACAGCAAATCACCGGCATCACTTCCTCTCTTTATTATTGAGGTGTCCAGAAGGTTTCCTCCGGTGTGCACTTTGATCTCATTATTTTCCGCCTTTTCCATATCGGTCAGGGGTTCTAATACTTCATATTCAATATCAATGAGTCCTGCAGCTTCCCTTGCTGTATCTTCCGTGTCGGCAACAACCCCTGCAATTACATCACCTATATATCTTGTTATTTCACCTGAAGAGATCATGAGAGGCCAGTCGTTATAGATCAGCCCGCAATATCTTTCACCGGGAATATCCACAGAAGTGACAATTCTGATTACCCCGTTCAGGCCTTCAGCTTTTTGTGTGTTGATACTGATGATCTTTGCTCTCGGGTGATCAGAGAATCTTAAAGCCGAGTAGGCCAGATTCGGGAAACCAAGGTCATCAACATACGGAGATGTCCCTATTGCTTTTTCGTAAGCTTTATACTTTGGTAAGCTGGTCCCGATCCTGCCGCTTTTTTCAGGAACTTCACTCTCTCCGGTATTAAGGATTTTTATTGCCTCTGTTGATGCATCAATAATTTTTTTATAACCTGTACATCTGCAATAATTTCCCCTTAATGCTTTAACAACTAAATCTCTTGAAGGTGATGGCTCATGGTCAAGAAGGATCTTAATTCTTGTTATAAAGCCGGTTGTACAGAATCCGCATTGAACTGCGCCTTTCCTGACAAATGAATTTGCAATGATATCTTTGACCCGCTTTGGAAATCCTTCCATTGTAAAAATGTCTGCACCCTCTGTTTTATCCATCTTTGTTATACAGGAGAGCGTGGGTTTTCCGTTCATCTCCACCATACATGCTCCGCAGAAAGCCTGACCGGAACATCCGTCTCTGACACTCTTTATGTTTTCCGTGTCCCTTAAATAATTGAGAAGGGTCAGATCCCCTCGTCCTGAAAATGTTTTATTTGAACCGTTAAGTCTGAATTTTGTCATTTTATCACTCTTAATAATTATACATTATCGTATCAGGTTTTTATATCTTTACAAACTCACGGTAATTATCTAAAATCTAGGAGTTGACAATTAAAGGAGGAAGAATGAATAAAAAACTAGGTCTTGGATGCGGTACATTTCTGATAATTGCTCTCGTGATCGTAGTGATTCTGGTAATGTGGGGTATTAAAGTAAACAATAATATGGTTGCGAAGGAAGAAAATGTAAAAGAGAAATGGAGTCAGGTTGAGAATGTCTATCAGAGGAGATTCGATCTGATACCTAACCTTGTTGCAACTGTAAAAGGATATGCCGAGCATGAGAAAGAGACATTCATAGCGGTTACTGAAGCGAGGTCCAAGGTTGGAGGACAGATTAATGTTTCAGATGACATTATTAACAATCCTCAGGCTTTACAGCAATTCCAGCAGCTTCAGAGTAGTTTGGGAAGTGCACTACAGAGACTGATGGTCGTTGTGGAAAAATATCCGGATCTGAAAGCAAATGAAAATTTTCTCAATCTTCAGAACCAGCTGGAAGGTACGGAGAACAGGATCGCTGTTGAGAGGAGAAGGTTCAATGAAGCAGCACGGGAATTCAATACCTATATAAAAGTTATCCCCAATTCATTCATTGCATCATTCAGGAACTTTAAGGAAAAAGCATATTTCCTTTCAGATGAAGGGGCTAAGACTGCACCAAAAGTAGAGTTTTAATAATATGAAAACTCTGAATTTTTCTGATTCAGATCTTGAGAAGATCGGAAAGGCGGTCAAAGAGGCGGAGAAAGAGACCTCCGGTGAGATCAAGGTTGCATTTATTCGGGAAAGTTATGACTATGCAAAATTTGAACTTTTCTTTGCATTGATCGCCGGATTCCTCTCCCTTGGGATTTTAATGATTTTCCCCGAAAAAATTGAACTTTTCGTAAAAAACATGTTCTGGGAATACTCTCCAACATATACAGCTATCTTTTTCGGGATCTTTCCCTTCCTGATAATCACGATCTTCTATCTTCTTGCTAATCTTTCATTTGTTGACAGGTTAATTGTACCCGAATCTGTAAAGAAGAAAAAAGTTAATGAAAGGGCGGTCAGATATTTTATGGAGTCCGGAATTTTTAATACACATGACAGGACCGGAATTCTGATCTTTTTATCATTTCTGGAAAGAAGGGTTGAGCTTATTGCTGACAAAGGGATAAGTTCAAAAATTCCAAAGGAGAGGTGGGAAGATATAGTTTCCCATATTACCGATGGGATCAGATCAGGGAAAACTATAGAAAATCTTGTTGATTCGGTCAGGGAGTGCGGCACCATCCTGTCTGAATCGGACAAGTTCCCGATAAAACCTGATGATGAAAACGAATTGGAAGATAGTGTTTCGGTTCTGGAGAGTTAAAATGAAGAAGATAATTTTATTAATATTGATTATTTTCATTGTCACTACTCTCTATCCTGTGGGATTCCCGAAACTGAAAGGGAGAGTGAATGATTATGCAAATATCCTTTTTAATGATGAAGAGAGAAATATAGAATGGATGCTTGAGGATCTTGAGAAAAAGACCTCTGCACAGGTCGTTCTTCTTACTATCGATACACTCGATGGAGATACAATTGAAAATTACTCGATCAGGCTGACGGAGCAGGAAGATTGGAAAATAGGACAAAAGGGTGTTGATAACGGTGTCATTCTGATTATATCAATGAAAGAGAGAAAACTCCGGCTTGAGGTAGGGTACGGGCTGGAAGGTGCCCTCACCGATCTGAAGAGCAGTTATATAATCAGGAAATTGATCGTTCCCGGGTTTAAAAAAGGGGAGTATTATCATGCGATACTGAGAGGACTGACAACTGTTTCCGGAATTATTTCCAAGGAGTATGATATATCACCCGAAGATTTAAAAAAATTCAAAGAGAAAAAAAATGAGAAACAAGGTTTTTCATTTATTACCTTCCTGATAATATTCTTTTTCTTTGTACTTCCTGCTTTCTCAAAAAAGAGGGGGAAAGGGGGTTCAATTTTCTGGGGCGGTGGTGGTTTTGGAGGCAGTTCTTCCGGCGGATTCGGAGGCTTCTCCGGCGGCGGTGGAAGTTTCGGCGGTGGCGGAGCGTCTGGCGGCTGGTGAAACTTTGAAAACAAACTTGTAAGGAATACTTATTGGATACTTATAAAATTAGTATTAATCCGAACCGTAGCTATCTGCTTCCTTTTGTTTTTGCAGGTGTTTTTTTCGTTCTGGCGTTCATTTATTGGTCAGTTCCCGGATTGGATAAGAGTATTCTGACAGCACATAATCAGATTTTCCATAATAGTATGTTGCTGGGTTTTTTTACTTTTATCACTGATGCGGGGATACCTTTTTCAATTATTATCTGTTCGGTTCTGGTTTATTTCCATACGGGAGAAAAAGATGAGAAAGGGGAAAATATAAATTACTTCTTAATTGTTGTTTTTAGTCTGTTCATTGCGGGAATAATGGGGGATGTACTAAAACTGATCGTCGGACGTGAAAGGCCAGTTGTAGAATTGGCAGGTGCTATCGAAAGTATAAAAACACATCGAACTCTCTCATTTCCATCCGGGCATACTGCAAAAATAATGGGGCTGGTTATCCCTTTTGTTACATTGCCTTTCATAAAGATAAAATATCTGAATGTTTATAAAGGCATTATCCTCCTTACAGGTGTTATCGTTGCATATTCAAGGATCGCGCTTCAGGCTCATTTCTTGAGTGATGTAATGGGGGGAGTTGCAGTCGCATTCCTGTTCTTTTCGGTATCAGTTCTACTGGCTGAAAAATATAGCAAAAAGTACGGGATCCGTAAATCCAGAAACTTTGTGATAATCCTTCTCTGTTTAGCTTTTTTTCTGGCATTTCTGGAAATGTCACTTTGAGCCGATGATCTTTTTGTAGTTTTCGGGGTCTGTGTCACCTTCGGTATTTACCACAATAATCTTTGAGTTTTTTCCGATCCCTATCTTTGATTTTGCCTGTTCAAGAGTTTTATCGGTCATAAGAGCAATCAGTCCGGCAAGGCCCGAGGCTCCGGATTCACCTGAAGTGATCCCTTCTGAAGCATATCGTCTCATTGCTTCCTTTGCATAATCATCAGATATTGTGATGAACAGATCGGCAGTATCCTTAAGTATCGGCCAGGCAATAATTGAGGGCACTCCGCAATTAAGTCCTGCCATGATGGTCTCCATTTTCCCTTTTGTTGCCACAGCTTTCCCTTCTATGATCGATTCCAGATAGCATGATGCTTCTAACGGTTCCACAATAACTATCTTCGGCCTGTCCGATCCTAATTGTTTTATAAGCCAGGAAGCACCTGAAGCGGCAAATGCACCTGCACCGGCCTGAAGGAAAATAAAATCGTTTTTCCCGATATTATATTCTGAGACCTTCTCTTCCATTTCCCTGAATAATGTTGAGTATCCGTTCAGAACCCATGACGGGATATCGGTATATCCCGGATATGCTGTATCTGCGATCTCATACCATCCGTTCTTTGCGGCTTCTTCTGAAGCAACTCTGACACAATCATCATATGTGCCATCAATAATTACGACCTTCCCGGACTCACTCTCAATATTTTTGATCCGGGAGCTTACAGTTTCAGAAGGCATGAAAATAACAGAATTGTGCCCGAGCATCTTTGAAGTCCATGCTACCGCCCTTCCGTGATTCCCATCTGATGCGGCACAGAAAGTGAATTTCCCCAACTTGTCCAATTTCTCTTCATCCCTGAAACTTTGAAAATCAAATCCGGTACTGTATTTTTCTTCCCAGATCTTTTTAAGAACTCTGAAGATCGCATAACTTGCACCAAGAGCTTTGAATGCCTTGATGCCGAATCTTCCCGATTCATCTTTTGCTAATATTTCCCCTGTTCCGAGATCATTTGAAGTGTTTGTTAATTCAATGAACGGAGTTGGTTTGTAGCCGGATAATGATCTGTGGAAATCAATCATATCGTTGTTTTTAAGAAAATGGAATTCTTTTCCATCCCATGACGGGACAGCCTTTCTTTCAGAGTTAAAGGAATATTTACACATTTTTTTCACCTTCATATCTTTTTGAATTTTAATGCGTTGTAAAAAAAACTTCCTGCCGGATTTGCAACCAGAGATGTGATCATCCCGAGTGTCCCCGCCTCAGGAGGAGAATGTCCTGCGAAATATAGCAACAGGCAGACAGACAATCCTGTAATTGAAGAGAATATTGCCCCGAAACGGTTAACTTTTTTCGAGAACAATCCCCAAACAAAAGGGCCGAGGAAAACAGAACCGATCGCTCCCCATGAGATACTGAGGACAGATACTATTGTGTCTATGTTCAGAGCTGCAAGAATAACTGATAACATGACGAAAAAGCCGTTCATGAATCTCATCAGGAGTGTAAGTTTTTTGTCTGAGATATTCCTGTTTATAAACCCGGCATAAAAATCTTTTGAGAAAGAAGAACTTGATATGAGAACAAGGGCAGCCAGGGTTGACATTGAAGCAGAGAGGATAAGTAAAAGGATTATCACTGATAGAGATTGAGGGATTACTCTGGCAAGAAGTTCCGGCATTAGAATATCAAATACAGGTTTTCCATCTTTAAATGCCAGGGGGTTGTTTGCCGGGTTAAGAAATATCCTGGTTGTTGAGCCGACGAAATAGGCGACTCCTCCAATAAGAATAGCAAATAATGTTGAAGCGAACATGCCGATTCTTACTGCCGATCTGTCTTTTATTGCATAAAATTTCTGTACCAGTTGAGGCATTGCAAAAGGGGCGATGCTGGTAAGAAAAACAAGACAGAACAGAGGCCATATCCCCGGAGGCCCCACTGTTGATACCAGTTTGGGGTTAATATTTCTAAGTGACTCTGTAATATTTCCTAAACCGTTTCCGGTTTTAATTGTGCTGACCAGAAGTATAAGAACTCCTATGGTCATTATAATTCCGAAAACCATATCGATCATTGCCATAGATTTGTATCCACCAAGTACTATATATGTAGCCGTGAATAACCCGATGAATATCAGAGCCTGCCAGTATTCAATTCCAAAGTTAGCTTCGAAAAGGTAGGACAATCCCATAAAAACAGCTGCTGAATATGGGATTAAAAAGATAAAGATCGAAAACGAGGAGAATAGCTTCAGGAATTTACTATCATACCTCTTTTCTAGAAATTCATTCATTGTAGAGATCTTGTATTCAACAGAAACCTTTTTTATCTTCCAACCCATGATCCACCAGACCCCCAATACTCCGATCAGAGAATTGAATAGTGCGATCCATAAACTGGAAAACCCGAAACCCCAGCCGATCTTACCTGCAAATCCGATAAATAGTACGGCAGAAAAATATGCTGTTCCATAGGAGAATGCAGACATCCATGGCCCGACTTTTCCTCCCCCCAGAAAAAAATCTGAGAATGACCTGGTCTTCCTGAGTCCGATCACTCCGATTGTCACGATCATTACTGCATACAGACTTAATACTACTATTTTTACTGCCATTACTTCCTCCGGGTTTTTGTCTTATACATCAATTCAAATCTGATCCAATTATAATTTTCAGCTCCGTTGAAATAGAAATTCCCCGGCCTGAAATGTTCCCACAAAAAATGCCCGGTAAGATTTTTTGAGATAACGAAATTCATACGGTTGATCATCAGGAATCCTCTGTATTTGCCGGCACCTCCGGGAAAATCCAGGGCGAGATTTTTTTCAGGGGCACCGAGTATATTGAAAGTGGTGTGAAGATATCCTTTGTTGAACAATCTTGTCATAAATGAGATGTATACCGATGAGATATTGTTCCAATTTGCTATCCCACCTTCATTTATCAGAGTATATATATATGATTCGCTCCATTTCGGCCATTTCGAGAACGGGGGTTCCCAGCCTCTCAGGACTTTATCACCCGGATTGATTCCAGCGAGATAGATTCCGCCGATAACCACCCTCTTCAGGGTCCGGTTAGCAAAATTCCGGTCCAGATGGAAATGGCCTCCAAATGTTCTTATTTTATTGTTGTCTATAGAACCATTTTGAATTGCTCCTTCGGTTGTAAGATCCAAATTTTCTTTTATCCTGAAAGATAACTTTGTTCCGAGGGTGTTGACGGATAAACTCCATGATTTGTTATCAAGAATATCGGTTTTCTTATTCAAAAAGTAGAGGTCAAGCTTATTTCTATCTATATTTCTCTGGTAATAAAAACCATACCCTCTGATATCATGTTCGTTCATTCTCTGTTCCCTGTCATTTATTACAGGTAACAATTCATCTGTTTTCTGTGCATAGAGACTGAATACTGATAACTTTCCAATGTCATTCAGATTGACATCTGCTCTTATCGCATCAAAGTAAATAGATCTGGAGCCGTCATAAGTGCCGCCGTCCATCATAACAAATCCTTCTCCAAGAAATATGTTTTGTCTCCCCAGGGTAAGAGTTACAGGCAGACTGAAAATGTCATGGATCTTAAAGTAGAGATTATCCACAAATATTTCGTGTATATTAAAATCTCTATCCGGGTTGAAGTAAATGCGAAACTCATTTGTTGCTTTAAAATAGATCTCTGCCTTTTTTGAAAATTTCCACTTTAATCCTAATGAAGTTCTGTTTCTTGTAAAGGTGGTGCCGCCCTCTTTTGAACTGTCGAGGGTTATTGGATTATCCCAGGAAACGAGTCTGAAACGTTCCGAAAAATCTATTATCAAATTATTTTTCTCTTTTGCAGAAATAGATGATGACAATAGAATAAATAGAATGATCAATAAGAATGCATATTTAAAATGTTTCAATTGCATTTCCGATTATAACTGATAACCTGAATATCATCAAAAATAAATGTTATTTCCTCCGTCCCCGGGGTATATATTTTTGACTTTATTTGGAGGGTGTGATAATTTTTTTTGAGACAATGGGGAAGAGAGTAATAATAATAGTTATAGATAGTGTCGGTGTCGGCTACATGGATGATGCTGCGGAATTTGGTGATATTGGTGCAAATACTCTGGGTAATATTGCAGAAAAGGTTGGAGGACTTAACCTTCCGAATCTGAAAAAACTGGGACTGGGAAATATTATTGATATCAAAGGAGTTGATCCTGTTAAATATCCTGCCGGGAAATTCGGGAAGATCCGTGAAGCATCAAAAGGTAAAGATACCATGACCGGCCATTGGGAAATGATGGGGATCATAAGTGAGGAAGCCTTTCCTCTCTACCCGGATGGTTTTCCGGAAGAAATAATTAATGAGTTCAAGGAGAGGACTGGTGTTAAAGGGATCCTCGGAAATATTGCAGCTTCGGGCACTAAGATCATAGAGGAACTCGGGGCAGAGCACATGAGGACAGGTTTCCCTGTAATTTATACCTCCGGTGATTCTGTTTTCCAGATAGCCGCACATAATGATACGATCCCTCTGGGCAAACTCTATGAGTATTGTGTTCAGGCAAGAGAAATGTGTGATAAGTATAAAATAGGCAGAGTGATTGCGCGACCTTTTGTTGGCAGTGATGGAGCGTTCAAACGTACTGTCGACAGGAGAGACTATCCGATGATTCCTCCGGAAGATACTATTCTTGATCTGATAGAGAAGAGTGGGTTTGTTGTATCCGGGATAGGAAAGATAGAAGATATATATGCAAGGAAGGGAGTGAGCAGAGCGATCCATACAAAGAATAACAAGGACGGAATGGATGTTCTTATGAAGGAAATGTCTATAACTAAAGAGGGGCTGATCTTCGTAAACCTGGTTGATTTTGACATGCTCTACGGCCACAGGCGGAATGTGGAAGGATATGCTTCAGCTCTGGAAGAATTTGATAAAATGCTGGGAGGCTTTTCCGGCTTATTGGAGCAGGAAGACATCCTTGTGATAACGGCAGATCATGGCTGTGATCCAACATTCAAAGGAACTGATCACACAAGAGAATTTATCCCGCTGCTTGTTTCCGGCAGAGAAATTTCTCCCGAAGATCTTGGTATAAGGAGAACTTTTGCAGATATAGGTGTTTCCACGCTTCATCACCTCGGGATCAATAATCCTGGTTTCCCGGGGAAAAGTTTTATATAAGAGTATATTATTGAGGAGATATTATGGATATTTATGAAAATATGATCGACGCGGGTGAATTCATAAAGAGCAGGATTAATCTAACTCCGGAAACAGGGATAATTCTCGGGTCGGGGCTGGGTGATTTTGCTGATGAAGTTGATAATAGTGTTGTTACTCCTTATGACGAGATCCCCCATTTTAAAGAGGTCAGAGTTAAAGGGCATGCCGGGAACCTGGTAACAGGGATCATTGCGGAAAAACCTGTTGCAGTACTTCAGGGGAGATACCATTTTTATGAAGGTCATGATATCAAAGATGTTGTTTTTCCGGTGAGAGTATTATGTTCTCTGGGGATAAACAACCTGATAATAACTAATGCTGCCGGAGGGATCAATGCAGCTTTTACTCCCGGAGACCTGATGGTAATAACTGATCATATCAACCTGATGGGTGAAAATCCTTTATCAGGAGATAATGATGAAAGGATGGGGCCCCGGTTCCCTGATATGAGTACAATTTATAATAGTGCCATGTCCGAAAAAATAATCTCAACAGCAAGATCGATGAGTATTTCCATTAAATCAGGAATATATGCAGGGTTAAGAGGCCCTTCGTATGAAACCCCTGCAGAGATCAGAATGCTGAAGACCATTGGTGCCGACAGTGTCGGGATGTCAACCGTGCCAGAAAGCATTGCAGCTAAACATATGGGGATGAATGTTGCCGGGATCTCCTGTATCACCAACTTTGCTGCTGGGATCACAGATCAGCCGCTGGATCATAAAGAGGTTACAGAAACTGCAGACAGGGTTAAAGAAGATTTCATATCTCTGCTTACAAGAGTTATAAGTATAATCTGAATTATTAGCTTTCCTGATGTTTATATATTTATTCCTCTCTGATAAAATATACAAAAGGAGTTTCCATGGATAAAGAAGAGATCAAGAGGATTATTGCCAGTGTTAATACTTTTTATTATGAAATAAAAGACAGGGAGCTTGATCATTTTGAATACCTGGGAATTTCAAAAACTGCAACCCAGAAAGAGATCGAAGATAAATTCCAGAGCTTCCTGCATGAATTTCCACCGGGAAGTGATTCTCAAATTTCCGACCCTGATATAAAGGAGAGATTTGCTTATATCCTGAACAGAGGAAGGAAAGCATATAATATTGTTGCGGATTATAGCAAAAGGGCAGAATACGAGAAGAACGGATTCAGAGAGAAATCAGAGATTCCCGAGGAAGAGGACCCGATTGAAAAGGCGAGGAATTTGTACAGAAAAGGCAAGGCTCTTTATCAGAGGCAGCAGTTTCTCCCTGCGATCTCTCTTCTGGAACAATCTTTAGCAATAGATCCCAAATCGGATGCTTATCTCCTGGTGGGTATGATCCAGACCGGTTTTCCTGAACTACGGAGAAAGTCAGAACAAAATCTTCTCAAAGCTGCTGAACTCGAATCCTGGAATGCAGAACCGTATGCAGCTCTGGGGCTTTTGTTCTACCATGAGAGACTTCTGAAAAGGTCAGAGGGCTATTTCCGGAAGGCTCTTGAACTTGATTCTTCACATGCTCTTGCCAGGAGAAGGCTTGAGGAAATTGCAGGGCCGGACAAAAGAGATATCGTTGGAGAAGTTCAGGATAAGCTGAAAAAAGCACTCCCGTCAATCTTCGGGAAAAAGAAGAAGTAATCACGTCTCTTTCCTGATCCCGCTGTTTATGGTATAATACTCTCTACCAAATTAACTTAATCAATTATTGGGGAAATCTTAAAGATATCTGTATAATAGTATGATTATATATAGGGAAGAAAATGGAAGATGCAGTAATTAGAAAAATTAGAAACATTGGTATTGTGGCTCATATTGATGCCGGCAAGACCACTACAAGTGAAAGGATCCTTTTTTTTACGGGGCTTACTCATAAGATAGGGGAAGTTCATGACGGGCAGGCTGTAATGGACTTTATGAAACAGGAGCAGGAGAGAGGGATCACTATAACTTCGGCAGCTATTACAACCCAATGGAAAGATCATAAGATCAATGTGATCGATACGCCGGGACATATAGATTTTACTCTGGAAGTTGAAAGATCTCTTCGTGTCCTTGATGGAATCGTTATGGTATTTTGTGCCGTTGGTGGTGTTGAACCCCAGAGTGAAACTGTATGGCATCAGGCAGATAGATATAAAGTTCCGAGGATTGCCTTCGTGAATAAAATGGATCGTCAGGGAGCGGATCTGCTTCAGACAATTGATATGATGAACGATATGCTGGGTGCAAATGCTATTCCGTTCCAGATCCCGATCGGTAAAGAGGAAAATTTTCAGGGAGTTGTTGATCTGATATCAATGAAAACCATTACTTATAACGGATTGGAGCAGGTGATCGGTGAAATTCCGGAAGATCTTAAAGTGCAGGCTGAAAAATCGAGGGATGCTATTGTTGAAAAATTGGCGGATTTTAATGATACACTGATGGAGAAATATCTCGAAGGGGATACAATTTCTCCAGAGGAAATTTTATCTGCTACCAGAGAAGCGGTTCTGAAACTGCTTATCACTCCGGTTTTCTGCGGTACAGCGTTTAAGAATAAAGGGGTAAGGCTTCTCCTGGATGCAATTGTAGATTATCTTCCTTCTCCAATAGACAGAGGTATTGTCCTCGGTTATGACAAGGATGATACTGAGAAAACACTCTCGAGAAAACCTTCCTGGAAGAGGCCATTCTCAGCTCTTGCTTTTAAAATCATCAATGATAACTTTGTCGGGCAACAAACTTTTATCAGAGTTTATTCCGGGGAACTAAAAGCTGGAAGTTATATTTACAATTCAACTAAAGATAAAAAAGAGAGGATAAGCAGGATCATGAGGATCCATGCTAACAGCAGAGAAGATATGAGTGAGATCAGAGCCGGGGATATCGGTGCCTTGATCGGGACTAAATTTACTACAACAGGAGATACCATTTGTGATGAAGCAGATCCTATACTCCTTGAGAATATACATTATCCCGAGACAGTGGTAGATATGAAGATCAACCCTCAGAATGTAAAGGACAGAGATAAGCTGGGCCTGGCTCTCAATAAAATGTCACTCGAAGATCCCTCTTTTAAGGTCAACTATGATAATGAGACAGAAGAGACTGTTATTTCAGGAATGGGTGAATTGCATCTCGAAGTAATAGTGGACAGATTAAAGAATGAACATAAAGTGGATGTTGAGGTTGGAGAGCCTGCTGTTGCATTCAGAGAGACAATTTCATCTGAAGTTCGTCATGTATATAAATATAAAAAGCAGTCAGGTGGCCATGGCCAGTATGCCCACATAGATTTCAGGATTGAATCCAATTCTGGAAACGGCCTTGAGTTTGTTGATACGATAAAAGGGGGTAATATCCCCAGGGAATATATTCCTGCTGTAAGAAAAGGATTTGAAAGCACCATGAAAAAGGGGCTTCTGGCGGGGCATCCAATGGTTGATATTAAGTTCACTCTGATCGATGGAAGTTTTCATGCGGTGGACTCGAGTGAAATGGCATTCAGAAGTTGTACTGAACAAGCATTGAGAAGTATTATTTCTAAAGCTTCTCCAAAACTTCTTGAACCGATAATGAAGATCGAGATCAACACTCCCGATGATTATATGGGTGATGTTATCGGCGATGTGAACAGAAGGCGTGGACATATAGATAATATGAGAAGACACAGGAAGGGATCTCAGAAATTGAATGGAATGGTACCTCTGAGAGAGATGTTCGGTTACGCTTCAGCTTTAAGGACGATCTCAAGTGGCAGGGCTAACTATTCGATAGAATTCCTGAAATATTCTCAGCTTCCGGCATCAATTGCTGAAGAGATCATAAAAGAATATAAAGAGCAGGATAAATAGAACTATTTTTTTCTGTAACTCTTTTCCAGAAAATAGAGGAGAGTTTTTCTAGGAAGGATTCGTTTTAATATAAGCCCCAGTTTATAAACTAACCCGGGGACACTCAGGAGTTTTTTCCTTTTAAATGAACTGATCGCTTTCTTAGCAACTTTCTCTGCACTCCAATTGAACGGGTCATCCGCCCCTCTGAGTTTATCCAATCCTGAACTTGACAGCATCTCGGTTGCTATCCCGCCCGGAGCGAAAGAGGAAATAGTGATATTTTTGTTTTTGTTCTCTTTGCTTAAAATTTCAGTGAATACCTGTGCGCCATGTTTGCTTGCAGAGTATGCAGCTTGATAAACAAGGGGAAAGAAGGCGCCCATACTTGTGATGTTGAGGATCGCCCCTTCTCCCTTCTTTTTAAAATAGTCAAGGAACAATAGGCTCAGTTTTATCAGGGCTTTCAGATTTACTTCAATGATCTTCTCATATTTTTCAAAATCTTTTATATCCGCCGGGTTAAAATCAGTCATACCTGCATTATTGATTATTCCGAATACTTCTTTTTTCCCTGTACTTTCCCGGAAAAGATTTTCAACACTTCCCGGATCGGAGAGATCAGATTCGATTACAATGACCTCTCTTTTAAATTCACTCTGGATTCTGGATTTAAGTGAATCCAGCTTCTCTTTTCTTCGAGCAGCAATAATGAGGTTGGCACCCTCTTTTGAAGCAAGTTTAATTGCAAGAGCTTCACCGAGTCCTGAAGAGGCACCGGTCACCACGATCCACTTATTATTAAAATCAAGTTTTCCCATCATTTAATTATACCAGCCTCAGTGTGAATGATAAACCGGATATGTTCTTTTCTTATATTGTCAGATCACTATCATTTTTTTAGTATTACCGATGGGGCTTCCCATGTGACCTTATCTCCAATCAAGCTGTTTTTATAGCTTACAATTTCAAGTTTTTCAGGAATGAATTTGATGAGTGTGAAGCCCTCCCTGTTTTCGGGGTAGAACTCCTCCCATCCTTTTTTGAAATATTTCAGTTTTGCTTCCCTATCATTTTTAATAATTCCATTTCCTTTTAGAATTACATATCCGTCTCCGTTTGGAGATTCATAATAGAGGGAGACCTTATTGTTCTTTTTTATCTCCTCCACTTTTCGGCTTTTCGAATTTGTCCCCATCCAGACTATCCATTTGTTGTCAGGCTGAAACGGGTCCATCATCCTGGCATTCGGATACCCGTCTGATCCTTCGGAGATCAGGACGCAATATTTTACGGATTTGATTATTTCTTTTGCAGTTTCTTCTATAAGTTTATGTCTTTCGGTGCTTTTGTGGGCAGGTTGTCCCAAAAACATAATGGGGAACAAATAGAAAATAATTGTTATTAATAAAACCGGTTTTTTCATAGTAACTCCCGGATTCATAATATAGGACCAATATAAAATTATCAAAAATTATTGAATCATTTTTAGCTTCGGTTTAAACTTATAGGATAAGACGACAGTTATATCGGATAGGAAAACTATATTGCTAAAAGAATTTCTAAGCCTTTACAGATTCAGGCGAAGGCACAATGACGATATTGCAAGGATGTATCTACATTATTACCAATTGTTTATTAAGAGAATATCTAAATATAAAGGAACAGAACTGAGTGGGTTAAATATTCTGGTTATTGGATCCGGGAAGAATTTTCCATTTTCATATCTTATGAGTATGGACGGGTGTAATATGACAGCTCTTGATCCGCAATATGTCAGTCGCAGTTTTTTTAAATATCCGGGAATACTCTGGCACAATGGTTTCAGGGTGGCAATCAAAACTCTGTTCAAAGATATATTTTTTATCCGTTCTGAGCGGAGGATCCTGGATCCTGAGAGAAAAGGTCCGGGTAGAATTAAGTTCATTAGGGCAAATGCTGAGAATATTCCCTTTCCGGATGATAGTTTTGACATTGTTTTTTCTTATTGTGCATTTGAACACATTAATGATATAGAAAGTGTGCTTGATGAATGTTCAAGGGTAATAAAAACTGATGGGTTAATTTATATAACCATACATTCATTTCCCAGTTTATCGGGGGGGCATCATCCATTCTGGTTCTTTCCGGATATTTTTGCCCCTGCAAATATTCCACCTTGGTACCAACTAAGGGGAGGAGTTGAATCACATAGCAGGATAATGGATTACGGGCTTAATGGATTTCGTCCTGAAAGATACAGGACAGAATTCAGAGAAAGGACTAATTTGATAAAAGAATTCGGTGATAGAATAGAGGGGAAATCTTTTTTATCAAAAAAGATCCTTAAAGAACTTGGTGATTACTCTGAAGAGGAATTGTTAACTGCTTTCATAACTTTTATGGCTGGGAAAAAAATTCACACATAGAATATTCAAGAATCACCTCTGCTTCATTAACTTTCAATCGTTAGAAATCTATCAAAATTGACTTTTATCACATGCTTGAATAGAATCTTATAGCAAGATTTTGAAATGTATTGTTCTAAATAATATTGTTCCAAATAATAAAGGAGAAATGAAATGGAAAAAAGAGACGTTATAATAATCGGCTCGGGGCCGGCAGGCCTTACTGCCGCTATATATGCTGCAAGAGCAAATCTTAAACCGCTGGTTATCGAAGGATACGGTGCAGGCGGCCAGCTTATGATCACGACCGAAGTGGAAAATTTTCCCGGATTCAGAGAGGGGATCACAGGCCCGGACCTGATAGCTGAACTGAGAGCCCAGGCTGAAAAGTTCGGAACTGAATTCCTCACCGCTGATGTTACAAAAGTGGAACTTTCCGGAGACAGAAAAATAGTTTGGGAAGATGAGAACGGGTATGAAGCTAAAGCCGTTATAATTTCAACCGGGGCAACTGCCAATCTACTTGGGCTTGAAAGCGAGACAAGGCTGATGGGGAGAGGGGTCAGTGCATGTGCAACATGTGATGGTTTCTTTTTCAAAGATAAAGTTGTCTGTGTGATCGGAGGTGGTGACAG
>JAGLQR010000069.1 GCA_023136725.1 Candidatus Aminicenantota bacterium | reverse complement strand
AAACTGTCGGGCCGCATGAATACATTCCGGCCTTACCTTCTACCATTGTTTCGAAATCTTCTTTTTTCTGTGTAAGTGTATTATAAAATCTTAGTTTCATACTTGAGATCCTCAATATAAATTTATCAGAAGAATTATATAGTAATCACTCTTCTATTTCAATTTCACCTTTTTATAAAAAAAAAAAAATAATGAGATATAACTCTTTTTGTTATATATATTGAGTATAAAATGATTTTAAAAAAAATTTATTATTAACAGTATAAAAAATAAAGCAAATATGATATTTTAAAAAAAAGGAGAAAATATGAAAAAAAAATTAATGATTTTACTGATCACTGCACTATTCGTTGCAATGATCTTCAGCACAGGCTGTGCGAAGAAGTTCGACATCACAGGAATCTGGACTCTGAATTTCAACTGGTTCTCAGTTGCCAACTCAGCGCCAGGCCCCGAACTTAGTTCCATGAAAGGTGCAGGAGCTGCTGCAGTAGAAACAATCACATTTATCGGAGATAAGAAGAGCGGCACATTTTCGACCAGTGATGGATATAATGGCACATACACTGTTGATGGAAAGAGTGTAAGTTGGCTATTTAATGCAAGTGTTACCAGATATGTTGGTACCTCTACAGATGACAACACTATGTCAGGAACCATGACATCTGAATATCTGAATGGTACATGGAGTGCTGTAAGATAAGCTAACCCTACAAAAAAAAATAAAGGGGGGAACTATGTTCCTCCCTTTTTAATTTCAAAACAAAAATCTTATAGTAAATTTCAAACCAGACATTAGATTCCAAAAAGTTAATTACTCCTTGAATTTTATTTTTATTTTAAATAAAATATAACTTATATTTTCGAGGGGGTTTTTATGAAAAATATTTTTTCAATTGTACTTTTGATAATTTTTGGATTACTCGCATATAATCATTTCACTAAAACTTATACTGAGGATGAACAATATCTTATAGATGTAAAGGCAGATTTTAAAGATGCACAAAAACTAATGAAACAAGCGGAAAGAGCAGCCGGAACATCAGGTGTCGACACTACCAGCAGCTATGAACAGGGACTGGAAATTATTAGGGATATCAGGAAAGAATTACTTGAATATCTTGAAATTCTAAAAGATGAGGTCATAGTAGGCAAAACATCCAGACTGTTGAGGGAAATAAATGAATTTCTTACTCCTCTGGGTTATCCGCCGGAACCGCGATAGAATAACTTCTTCAGCACCTTTAAAGATCTTACACAATTCTCGACATTGTGTACTCTCAGGATTGATGCACCGTTCATTGCACTGATCAAATCTGCTGTTATAGTTTCAACTTCCCTTTCAAACGGATCCTCAATACCGCTTATAACCCCGAGAAAAGTCTTTTTTGATAAACCTACCATAACAGGTAGATTCAGACTTTTGAATTTTCTCAGATTTTTTATTATTGCAATATTATCTTCAAATCTTTTCCCGAAACCGATCCCGGGATCAATTATCATTTTTTCTTTTTTTATCCCTTTCGAAACTGCAAACCCTATCCTTTCATTAAAGTATTCCATAATTTCCCCGACCACATCAAGATAAAATGGATCTTTCTGCATATCAGATGGAGTCCCTTTAATATGCATTAAAATAACAGGGACATTCAGGTTTGCAACAACTTCCGCCATGCCAATAGAATAAGAGAGAGCCGATATATCATTTACAATATCTGCGCCTCCCTCCTTTACTGCCAGCTCTGCAACATGATCTTTATAAGTGTCTATTGAGACAATAGTATCAAATTCTCTTTTGATCCTTTCAATAACCGGCAATACTCTGTCTATTTCCTCATTTATACTAATCTTTACAGCCCCGGGCCTGGTACTCTCTCCACCTACATCGATTATTGAAGCTCCGGCTCTTATCATTGTCTCTGCATGAGAAATTGCAGAATCAAATTGAGTAAATCTCCCCCCGTCTGAGAAAGAATCAGGAGTGAGGTTGAGAATCCCCATTACAGCAGGTTCCTCCACTTCCAGAAAATTCTTATCTAAATATAATTTCATTGCAAACTTATTTTTTCAATATTCTTTCTTTCTATCCATCCTGCAATATCAGTTGAAGCTGCAACCTGTACCCAATCCCTGTGTACATCAATTACCCTGATAGTAACACCGGGGTTTATTTCAAAAAGTATTGTATTTTCTTCTCCCGGGCCACTTCGTAATTGTGAATTTGGAATAACGATGACAGCATGTTTATTTCTATAGAAATTGTTGACCCTGTGTATATGATAAAAGAAAAGAAATAACAGAAGGATAAATGAAATCAATATGCCGTATATATAATTTTTTGACCTACCTGCACGAACCAGTCTGAATGTGAAAAACGAGAATATGAATAGTATTATTAATATTAAAACTGAGAGAACATTTATTGCAAGAAAGGATTCAAATTTCATTAATGTTTTAGTAAGAAAATCAGGCTCAGGTAAACGGACTCTGTTATTAAGTAGTCCATCTATTATCCGAAGATTTTGCTCAATAGATTTGTTAAAGGGCTTGAGCCTTTCAGCTTTCAAATAATTGATCTTTGATCTTACAATATCTCCTGTTTTAAAATAAGAATTCCCGATGTTATAAAAGAGTTTCCAGTTGCTTGTCTTCTCAGCAATCTTCAGATAAACGTCAAGAGCTTTCTGATATTCTCCATTCTCATAATATTCATTCCCAGCTGCAAATCTCGAATTTATACCGGTTGGAAATATAAATGAAATCATACTGATTATCAGGATCAGGACAATGATAGATTTTTTCATTTTAGTTTCAGATCTATCCTCTTTATTAAATTTTTAAGTTCTTTGATCTCAATTCTGAACTGTGAAAATGTTTTTATTGTTGAAGGGGAGAATCTTGAGAGCTCACTCTCCGTTCTTATTCTCAGGAATTCATCTGTATCATTTTTACTTATTCCCGAGGAATAAAAAAGGTCTTCTATCCTGTTGTTATTAATTTCCGATCTTCTGATACCTGTCTTTATTTCAAGGTATCCTTCTATAATCTGGAATACATCCCCATATTCTTTAAGGTTATCCAGTTTTTTTAATAATGATTGAACATCCTTCTTTTTTCTATATTTTTTATTCCCCAGAATATGAGATTTAATGAAATATTCGTAAATTGGAAAAGATAAAATAACCATAATAATTAAAAATAATATAATCCTGAATAAAACTGATTTATATATAAATCTCTTCTGATCTTTAATTGAACCTTTCATTATAAAATCGATATCCGATCCAATTTTAGCAATCCCTCCCGATACAGGATTCATATCTGATGAATACTCTTCTCTACTGCCAGTTACATTAATACTCAATTCCCTGCTTTTGCTTACCTTTATTTTAGATTCAAGAGGGTCATAATATTTAAATTCAAGAGAAGGGATTATTACAATGCCTGGTTTTTTAAAAGAAACAGGCACTTCTGCAATAACATTTCCAAAAATCCCATTATCCTTATAGTTTATTTTTCTGGTAATTTTTGCTGGAAATACCGTAAAGGCTTCTCCATTTTTAAATTCCGGTATTTTAAGAGTTTTAATATTTCCGAAACCCTTAACTTCAACCGTGATTGATAAAAGCTCATTAATATCAATAGAATTTTTATCAGCTTTTGCTGTAATGTTCAATCTCCCGACAGGAAAATTCTTTGAATTCCCAGAAAGACTCTCAATATTTATTCTGATACTGTTTGTGGATCTGGTTATTTTTCTCGGAGTAGAAAAAAATGAAAATGAATTATCTGAAAGTGACAACTCGAATCTTACCGAAGGGATTAAGAGTTCACCCTCTTTTGAAGGGAAAAGTGCAGCTTTCCGGATCTCATAGACCTGATAATTCTTCCCTTCTATTACCTCACTAACCCCGTCAATCGATTTTCTAACCGGATACCATTCCTGCCAGAAACCGGTAAAAGACTGTCCGGAAATCAGATTTACCGACTCAATTCTATTACGTGAATATAGAAGTATTTTATATATTAACTGCTCCCCGACCCGTGCCAGTTTCTTTGATATCTTTGCCTTTAATTTTACATCTATTTCCTGTTGAGCTGATCGGAATGATCTAAAAGGTGAAAGATCTTCATCAAGATCAAATAAAGATCTCCTGTTTTTTTTAGGAGCAATTTTTTTAATACTCCCCTTAACGGCAATTATCTTAAAACCCTGCGTTTTAAATACATTGTTATTATGAATATATTTTAAAGGAGGGATTACAAGTGTTCCTTCTTTAAGTGGGGCAAGATAATATAAGAAGTTAACATATGACGATGATACTCCGTTAATGAACTTGAATTCCGAACTTCTGGAAGTCTGGATAACATTAAAATCCCCAATTCCGGATACATCTGGCTGGACCGGATTCTGGATGCCCTTAAAAGTTATGGTATATATAAGATAGTCTTCCAAACCAATCATTTCTGCATCAACAGATGCTGTAAATTCAACATCTGCACTTCCCAGAGGAATAATAGAAATTATAAAAAACAGAATTATAAAGTACTTTTTCAACGGGCTACCAGTCCTTTACCTTCTTTGAATTCCCCGTCTTTCCTTTAATTTTCTTCATCTGCTCTTTTTCCTTCTGGTTCAGATAATTCATGATATTCTTATATTTTTCATTCTTATTTTCATTTTGCTTCTGGTCATCTTTGTCTTTATCATCCTTATTTTTATCCTGCTCCTTCATTTTTTTCAAAGTAAGTTCAAAATTTTTTTTTGCATCTATATCTTCAGAGTCAAAGATGATACTTTTTTTGTAATTTTCAAGAGCCTCTTTGAACTTATTAAGCCTGAAGTAAGTGTTTCCTAAATTATAGAAAAAATCAGAACCGGAAACACCTGTCTTTTCAGGATCTATCTTTGAGAATTCCTCAAGAGCTTCCTGATATTTATTGAGATTAAATAAAGCTGAGGCAGTATTACTCTTTAATTCAGGAGAGGATGGCCTGATCCCTTTCGCAGACAAAAATTTCTCAAGAGCCTTATTGTAGAGCTTTTCTTCATATGCTTTAATCCCTTCATTATTTTTTCTTGAAACCGGCTCAAACCAGTGCCAGTTCAGAAATATTATGGCACATAACAAAATTGTCAGCTTCTTTTCCATTTTATCTTTTTCTCTATTAGAAGTAATTCAATTATCAATAATATTATACCAATTGAAAGCGGATAGTGAAACCTTTCAATTTTAACTGATCTGACTTTTTTACGGAGAACTGATCTTTCAAAGGTCTTCAAGTTATTTAACAAAATTTCCATTCCGGCAGAGTCTGTTAATCTAAAATACTGCCCGCCTGTCTCGGATGCGATCCGCCTTAAAACGACTTCGTTTAATTTAGTTCTTACCATATTTCCTTCGTTATCCTTTTTCCAGCCCTTCATATTCCCTGATTCATCTCTTAAAGGAATAGGCGCTCCGGAAGGTATGCCTATTCCTATCGGAAATATTATCAGCTTTTCAGATTTTATCTCCTTGAGGATGTCTTCCCATCTCTCCTCCTGATCTTCACCATCAGTTATTAAAAAAATGATCTTATTGCTATTTGAGGAAACACGTCCGGCTTTGAGTGCAAGACTTAAGGCTTCATAAAAATCTGTACCCTGTTCTTCCGGAGGGCTTATTTCTGCTGCCTCAGTCAATAATTTCATTGCTTCATAATCTATTGTGAGCGGACATTGTACATGAGCAGTTCCGGCAAACTTTATAAGTCCAACATAATCGGTCTCAAGATTATCAACGATCGTATTTATTAAATTCTTTGCAACAGCAAACCTGTCCGGTTTAATATCCTCTGCATTCATTGAAAAAGATGTATCAAGCAAAAAGATCATTTCAATCCCTTTAATACTTAAATTTTCAAATTTTTCTCCCCATCTGGGGCCAGCTAAAGCAGTAACAAAAAAAATAAGCGCAATAACTATCAGAAGTGATTTCATTAATGGAACTTCTCTCCCACTACGGAAGCCTAATTTATTAAAGGATTTTTCAGACATAAATCCTGCCAGTATCTCATGTTTTCTTCTGAAATTGATAAACATTAGAATTATCAAGGGTATTAAAAACAATAAAAGAAAAAAATATGTCGGGTTTGAAAAACTCATTATTACTCCAAAATTTATTACAGATCTTAATTATTATTGAAATTATAACAGAATAAAAATTTTTCTCATAACATCACCAGTCAACGCAAATCCGCATCAGCATTACGTTTCCGGAATCTTTCGTTTATATAGGCAGTATCCACTATATAAAAATGTGCATATTAAATAAATGCTGATTAATAGCAGATGTCCATGATTTAATTCCTGAATTTTCCACAAATTTTCACTAAAATCCTGAATATATTAATAGTAAATATTTTATTATTGAAATATAATAGAATTAATTTTGATAAAATTATAAAATATATTTGTATTTATGAGAGCATGGACATTTTTATTACTTTTATTCAGCGTTATTTCTCTATCTTTTGCACAGGAATTAAATTTCCGGAACTATGACATTGAACACGGACTTGTCCAAACCGAGATAACATCCATCCTGGAAGATTCAAAGGGATTCATATGGATTGGAACTTATGGAGGAGGATTATCAAGATTTAACGGCCGGAAATTTGAAACTTTCGACAGGACCAGAGGCCTTACTAATGAGAGGGTAATTTCTATCTATGAAGATAATGACAATATTTTGTGGATTGGTACATATAATGGAGTTTTTAAATTTGATGGAAGCAAGTTTGAACATATGAGTCCGGACATCGGTTTCCCCAAAGGTCAGGTATGGACCATCATTGGCGGAGAAAATGGAGATATTTTTTTCACTGATACCAGAGGTGGGGTAATTCACTATAAAAACGGTATAATAGAAACAAATCCAGAATTTTCAAGCCTTTCTGATAAATTTATTGTTAGCGTGTTCCGGGAAAAGAACGGCACTCTATGGATCGGATGTAAAGATGGGCTCATGCGGTATTACAATAAAAAGATGGAACTGATCCCTATAAGTATTGCACCGGAAAAATTCCAGGTCTCAATTGTTTTCAAAGACACAGCAGAAAGATTATGGGTCGGTTCACAAAATGGATTATTTCTCAGACAAAACAATCAATGGAAATCCCTGTCAATCGCTGACGGATTGCCGTCCAGTTCTATCTGGGAAATTCACGAATCTTCAGATGGACAATTAAGAGTTGGCACAAAAGAGGGCCTTGCAATATATGATGGAAATATGTTCAATACCATTACAACAAATGAGGGATTAATAAACAATTATGTTACAGCTATCGAAGAGGATCGGGAAAATAATTTATGGATAGGAACGGATGGAGGCCTTTCAAAACAATTAAAATGGTTCCCTTTTAAAAGTTATTCCATGAAATCAGGACTTAAAAATAATAATGTATGGTCATTTTTCGAAGATCAGGATAAGAATGTTCTTTTGTCAACAGATAAAGGGATCGACATAATTTCAGCAGATACCGGAAAAGTTTCAGAAAAATCTCTCCCTTATTCTTCTCATTCTTTTTATCCGATGTTCAGGGACAATAGCGGCTTTATATGGCTTTGTAATAATAATTCAATTTTGCAGATAAAGAATGAAAAAATTATCAGGGAATACAAAATCTGGGAAAATGAGTTCTCTTTTTTCCATGATATCTACCAGGACAGTTCAGACAGAATATGGTTTGTAACTGACGCAGCAAATATTATTATGTTTGATAAAGGACAATTCACTCAATTCTCTAACGAGATCTTCTTAAATTTCGATTCCCTTCAATGTATTGCTGAGGACAATAAAAAAAACATCTGGTTTGGTGGTGAAAAAGGGATGTTTTACTATAATGGTACAGAATTCCTAAAACACCCCGGGTTCAAAGAACTGGAGAATTTTTATATTTCAAAAATCTTGAAGGATGTAAAGGGC
>JAGLQR010000068.1 GCA_023136725.1 Candidatus Aminicenantota bacterium | reverse complement strand
TTATTCCAGTTTGGATCTCTCATTATTGCCTGTCTTCCTACTTCTGAAAAGGCTATCTGTTGAGGTGATTGTTTCCAGGCTGTGGCAATGGGGATAACGGATTTTGTTGTTTCAGGATAATTTGCAAACCATTGAAGGGCCAGCATTCCTCCCATTGATCCGCCAGCTACACATAGCAATTTTTTTATACAAAGATGGTCGGTTAATCTCTTTTGGGCCTTAACCATATCTGATAATGTAATAATCGGGAAATTGTTCCCATACGGTTTACCTGTTTCCGGATCAATTGATGATGGCCCAGTACTCCCACCACAGCCTCCTATTACATTTGAACATATAATAAAATAAAGGTTGGTATCGAATGCCTTTCCGGGACCGATCATCTCATCCCACCACCCTATTTGATCGTTCCCTTCCGGGAATTGTCCTGCTGCGTGAGAGTCCATTGTTAATGAATGGAATATCAGGATTGCATTATCTTTTCTCTTGTTCAATTTTCCATAAACCTCATATGCCAGAGTAACCGGGCTCAGTTTTTTTCCTGACTCTAAATCAAGTGCATTTTCGATGGATTTTCCAAAAGAGATAAATTTTTTATCAACGAGCCCGACCGACCTGCTTAACATGATGATTTGTTCTTATTGAGTGAATTTAATGACTGGTTAATATCATCGATGATATCTTCTATGTGTTCTATTCCGATAGATAATCTTATATAATCAGGTGTCACACCTGCTTCCAATTGTTCTTTATCGGTCAATCTCTGATGAGTTGTTGACGATGGATGAATTGCCAATGTCCTGGCATCCCCTATGTTTGCAAGATGTGATATCAGTTTCAGATTATCAATGAATGTTTTTCCTGCCTTCTTTCCCCCTCTGATACCAAATCCGATGATCGCTCCCACTCCATTCGGAAAATATTTTTTCACTTTTTCTTTTTCAGAACTTGACTCAAGTCCCGGATAATTGACCCATTTTACCCCGGGGTGTTTTTCAAGGAACTTTGCAACTTTTTCTGCATTTTGACAGTGGAAGGGGACTCTTAAGTGGAGGGTTTCCAATCCCTGTAGGAGAAGGAAAGAGTTGAAAGGGGAGATTGAGGGTCCAAGGTCCCTGAGAAGTGATACTCTTGCTTTTAATATGAATGCTATGTTTCCCACTGATTTGAATTTTTCAGTGAACCTGGCATTATGAAAGCCGGGATCAGGATCAGAAATAAGCGGAAATCTTCCGTTATCCCAGTTAAATTTTCCTGAATCTACAATTATTCCTCCCATTGAATTCCCGTGGCCACCTATAAATTTTGTTGCCGAATATACAATTATGTCTGCTCCATGGTCGAAAGGATGAAAAATATATGGAGAAACTGTATTGTCCACAATTAGTGGTATTCCATTCTCATGAGCCAGGTTTGACAATAGATTCAGGTCGGCAATATTTAGTCCCGGGTTACCAATAGACTCGGTATAAATTGCTCTTGTACGGTCAGATATTAATTTTTTGTAAGCTTCTATATCATTAGTTGGAACAAAATGGACCTTAATTCCAAATTTTCTAAAAGTATGTTTGAACAAGTTGTGTGTTCCTCCATATAATGATTGGCTGGCAATTATCTCATCCCCGTTCTGAGCTATTGTAAGGAGAGCGATAGAGATGGCGGATTGTCCGCTGGCCACGGCCAGGGCTCCTATTCCACCCTCCAATACAGCTATCCTTTTTTCCAGAACATCTGTTGTAGGATTCATTAAACGTGTATATATATTTCCAAACTCTTCCAATGCGAATAGCGATGCGGCATGATCACAGTTTTTAAATTGATAAGATGTGGTTTGATAGATAGGAATTGCCTGGGACCGGGTTGAACTGTTCGGATTTTGTCCTGAATGTAATAATATTGTCTCCTTTTTTAACTTTTTGATCTTATTTTTCATTTGATTCTCTCCATGTTTTTTTAAAAAACTCATTGTGAATTGCTTTTAAAGCCTTTGAGTTCTCTTTTTTGTCTACCAAAAAATAAATTGCAACATCTGACGCTCCGGCTGAGATCATATGTATATTTATATTCTGAATTGAAACAGCTGTGAAAAGTCTTGAAGCTATTCCGGCACTTTTCGTTAATCCTTCGCCAACAATTGCAATAACTGATATGTTCCCGACAATTTTTATATTTTCAATTTTTTCCAGTTTTAATGAAGTCATTATTTCTCTGCATCTGATCAAATCTGAGCTTGAGATAAGTATATTTATTGATGTTTGAGAAGTTATCACGGATTTAATGTTTATAGATTCTTTGTGGAGTACGGATGATACTTTTGCAAGAATTCCCGGAGTTATACCCACCCCCGGACCAAGAAGCTTTAAAATACCGAAGTCTTCACTGAATGTTACACTCTTTATTATCTTATTTTTTGTTTCTTTTCCGGATCTGATGATCGTTGATGGTGATAGTGATTTTGAGAAGTTGTTAATATTAAAGATTCTGATCGGTATATCTTTTTTGTACAACGGCTCAAATGTTCGGGGGTGGAGTATTTTTGCACCGAAATATGATAATTCAGCAGCTTCATCATAAGTCAGGAAACTAACCCTGTCAGGATTATTTATGTATTTTGGATCCGCTGTCATAAATCCCGGTACATCTTTCCAAAGATCAACTGCATCAGCATCAATGCACCTGGCTATTGCAGTAGCTGAATAATCACTTCCGCCTCTTCCTAAAAGAGTGATTTGCTGTTGGTGAGAAACACCGTAAAATCCTGGTATAACACAAGTATGATCTTTAAGCAGATGCTTTTTTAAATTTTTTCCTGAGACAATGAGATCGATCGATGCATTATGAAATTCTCCAATTGTTGTTAATCCGATATTTTCAGGGAGGTATTCTTTAACCTTTTTAATTTTATTTTCGAGAACAGATGTAAGAACAAGAGACGAAAGTTTTTCTCCGAAACTCAATATCTTGTCTTCAAGAAAATCCGGAACCTCTTTTATGCAATTTATCCCCTGAATTAGCTTTCCCAACTCGTTTAAAAGAGTTTTGATTTTTCTTTTTACAGAGTTTTTTTTAAAAGTATCACTGATGTGAAAATCAATTATTTCGAAATGAATCTTTTGTAATGATCTCTTAATGCTTTGAATTGATTCCTTGTCATAGCTTGCAGTGGAAATTGTTTTAACCAGCATATCCGTAACACCGAAGCATGCTGAAACTACTATTATCAGAGGCCGATCATAGTATTGAACAGCTTTTAGAAGTTTTTGAAAACCTCCCTTTGTCCTGAGGTTAGATCCCCCGAATTTTACAACAATTCTTTTCACTTTATCCACCGTATCTATTACAGAAGAGTTCTGCATTCTGGATAGAGCCACCGGCTCCCCCTCTGATAAGATTATTTACAAGCAGTGAAAAACCGATCATATCATCACTTTTTTTTAATTGGCCGGTGAACACCTGCATTCCGGAAGGTGAGCCTGAGAAAACCTGGCGATGCTGGGGAAACAGGGGCTCTTCAAAATAACTGACAGGTAATTCCGGTTGGGATGGCAGTTCTGTTTTATCAAACCTGAATGATTCCCAGGAATCCCTGATATCATCAGGGCAAACTTTTTTGTCAAATCTTACCCAAATAGTTTCAAGGTGGCCGAACAATACAGGGATCCGGACGCAGTGAGGATAAATTGAAGGGTGTTCCCGGAATATTTTCCTTAATTCCATCACCATTTTTTTTTCTTCCCCTTCAATAAAGGGGATTGCATTTCCTGTAATATCAAAAGCTGACAATCCCGAGAGCCCTGCTCCGGATATAGACTGGTAAGTTGAAACATAAATTTCCCGGATCCCGAATTTTCGTAAAGGAGCCAGAGTGACCGCCAGGCCGGTTGTTGAACAATTGGCATTTGTGACAATAAATCCTTTTCCAGGGTATCCCTGATTTTTTATCATTTCCAGTGATCCGGGGTTTGCTTCGGGAATAAGGATCGGGACATCCCCTTTCAATCTGTGTGACCCGGAATTGGAAAACACAAACAGGCCCTGCTCTCTCATTTCTCTTTCAAAACCGGATGCTATTTCGGATGGCAATGCAGAGAAAACTATTTTTATATCTTTTGAAATAATATTTTCAATTTTCAATTCTGAAAGGACTATACTTCGAGTTGATTCCGGAAGGCTGAACGGGAGTGACCACTTAACTTCATTTGAGTAATATCCTCCTGATCTGCTTTCGGATGCTGTCAGCAATTCAATATTGAACCAGGGGTGCCGGTCCAGTAAATAGACGAACATCTGACCGATCAATCCTGTTGCACCCAATACAGCAACTTTTATATTTTTGTTATTTTTTTCTATCATGACTTCCTCCTCTTTTGTACTTGTTTATATCTGACATGAAATCCTGGAAGATAAACCTCTCCTGTTCCTCGACAAAAATAAACTTATTCTTATTAAAACAGACAGACCTATCTGCAAATCAGTTTTTTACACTTTTATACAGGGTCGTGTTTTGAATGCCCCAATTAACTGGGGCTGCACATTAACATAAGATGTGTCATGAATATCCTCCTAATACTATTTGAGAATAAATGCTATCCTCATCCGGTTAACCACCTTATCCCGGGTCCCGGGACAGGTTGGTGAGCTTCTAAGGGAACCGAATACCCTCAACTCGTCTTCATAGCTTTAAGAGCTTTGAAGAAACTCAAACATTTAAACTCTAACATATCTTTGTTTCTAACGCAATAGAAGAAAACATGAGAAATCATATGATCCGTTATGAAGCTAACAGGTTTGCAATAACCTACAATCGCCTCCTCCGCAAAAAAAGACCTCACTTCCTGAACAAGGCAATTAATAATAAAACATAAAAAAAGTTTGTTAACAAAAAAGGAACCGTCCCCAAAACGTTACAGAAAGGGTCGGGACTAATTTTTTAAAATTATTCCTGTAGGTATATTATTATCATCTATAATAAAGTTTGCTCCTATAAGGGCCTTGCTGTTAATAACAAGTTTTGTGTTTTTTCTGTTTATGATCACCGGACCTGTGGCATCTTTGTTGTCAGCAATAATCCCCTTTGAACGAAAAGCTAGCTTTTTCAGTGTCCCTTTTAATGAGAAACTTTTAAACGGTTTTGTAAGTTTTAATGCATTTGTTTTTGATGAAAAGCCTTTGATTATTGCAATAAATCCATTTTCCCCTACTAAACTAACTTTCCCTACTTTTAACCCCAGAAGGCTTAATTGTTTTGCGATAAATCTTTCAGGTGAGTTATGTTCAACTCTCCGTGCCGGAGGTTTCCCGAAAGCAGTCAAAATAAAAGCTGAAATTATAAAAATGATCAGAATATTTTTTTTCATACATCCTCCTTTTTCCGGATAAAATTTTACTTACATGAGTTAAATATGAATTAGTAGTAAATATCTCACTTTTTCCAAAAAATATAGACAATCTGTAATTATTTTTTTATGTGTATGTCACGTTGGGGGAAGGGGATCTCTACTTTCTGTTTGTTGAACTCTTTGTATATTGAAGTATTCAATTCATCAATTACCAGGCCTCTTCTTCCAGGTTTCTCTATCCAACACAATAGCTGGAAGTCTAGTGAGGAATCTCCGAAGGCTCTGAACCTTACTTTTGGTGGCGGATCTTTGCATACATTTTCATTCTTGTCAGCGATCTTATATAAAATTTTTCTTACCTTATCGATATCAGATCCATATGCAACTCCGATTGCCACTTTGACCCTGTGCTTTTCATAAGGGCCGCCGCTCTCGTTTGTTATCTTTGCATTTCCGATAACTGCATTGGGGATGGTTATTTCAATATCTTCAAGTGTAAGAACCCTTGTACTCCTGAGTCCGATCATTGTTACCCTGCCTCTCTCTCCGGAATCCAAAACAATATAATCACCTATTTTGTAGGGGGAATCGACCATAATAAAAATACCGGAGAAGAAGTTTGCAAGTGTATCCTTTGCTGCGAAACCGATAGCGAGGCCTGCTATCCCCGCAGATGCAAGCCAGGCTGTTACATTAATCTTCCAGATCAATAGAATAAAATATGTGCCCCCGCCGATTATTATCAATTTCAATGTGTTTTCAAAAAGTGGAATTGTCTTCTTCTGAATGAGCTTGTATTTACTTTTCCTCTTTCCAAGCCAGTTAAGGATGATCGAAACAGTTCTGAGCAAGGATGATATCCAGAGGACTGCTATAATGGTCTTTAGTATTCCGGATGAAAAAAAATTCACTCCCTGTGGAAGTCCCAGAATTCTTATTGACCAGATAAGCCCGGCTAAAACAATTGTATAAAAAACAGGCTTTGAAAACGCTTCAACTATCTCATCATCCAGTTTTGTTTTTGTTTTCTTTACGATGTTTCTGAATACTATCTTATATAGAAATCGTATTATCCATGCTACTATCAATGATGCAACAAGTATAACCAGTGCCTTTGCATATTTATCGTCCATAAATGTTTTTGTCATCTCAATAAACTTTTCCATTTTTATACTAATATCATTTTCAGATATTTTTTTATACTCTGACTGAAATATAGCGGAACATCAAAATCAGGTTAAATAAATTGTTAGTCAGAACAGGTCAAAAGCGTTTTGTGATAAATTCCTTGTCATTTTCTTTGCAGATCATCTGAGCAACGGCTCTTCCCGACATTAATGCAGGTGGGAGCCCTCCGCCCGGTTCGACCCATTGCCCTATCATATAGAATTTATCAAGTCCGGGAAGTGTCTTGTCCATCTGTCCGAAACCAAGTTCGGGAGTAAGGATCCATCCTTCAAAACTCCCCTGCCAATTTCCGGTATACCTTATCACCGAGGCAGGTGTTGAAACATCTGTTACTTCTACATTCTTTTTTATATTTCCAAACTTATCTTCAAGAACTTCTATTATTCTATTACTTATCCTCTTTTTTTCTTCTCTATATTTCCTGCTATCCTTTTCTTTCAGATCTACCCAGTATTTATAATCTTTAGTCGGGATGAGAACAGTAATTGTGGTCTTTCCCTTCGGTGCCAAAGTTTCATCAAAATTGAATATTCTGATCCCGAGGTAGTCGATAGTCGTTAAAGTATCTATTTTCAGGTTTCCCGGTACAGGGAGATATTGATTTGGTTCTATACCCTTCATTTCCCTCTTCAATCCGAGTGATACCTGCATAAATGAGGGAAAAACTTTGTATTTGTCATAATATTTGTCTATTTTTTTATCTTTGAACTTCCCGCCCAGCATATTGAAGATCGTATTGAATCCATCTCCGGCGGAAATAACAATATCAGCAGACTTTTCATCACCGGAAAACAATTTTATCCCGGTTGCTTTCCCTTCATATACAAGTATTTTATCAACTCTCTGGTTATACTTTATTTTTCCTCCAAGTTCCTGATATCTTTTCGCAATATTCCCAGCGAGCCTGAGAGATCCTCCAATCGGATATCCGGCACCCTTATTCCCCATCCAGGCCATGTTCATAAGGATAAACAACATTGCCATTTCAGGGATAAAAAGTGCTCTTATACCTTCACGTAATAGGGGATTGCTAAACTTAGCTGAAAAATCTTCAATACTGAGCTTATGCCATTTCTTGAATGTATTGATGTAGGGGAGGAATTTGACCAGTGTTTTCATACCATCCAGCGGCCCCATAACCTCTCTGGCCTTATTGACAGGCATTCTGAGTGTTTTAAGCCGCCGTATTGCACCGGTGAAAGATCTGATCAGTGATTCATCTTCAGGTGCTTTTTCAAGAAGTTCAGATTCAAGTTTATCAACATCGGTATAGAAGTCTATGTATTTATTACCTGTTTCATCCCAGATCCGGTTGTATATTTTATGATCCACGAACTTCTGCTTCTTCATGTTAATAAGTTCATTCCATAAAGAGTAAAAATTATTTTCAGGTGATGATCCGACCAACCAGTGGACACACCCGTCAAATGTGTAACCCATCCTCTCCCATCC
>JAGLQR010000067.1 GCA_023136725.1 Candidatus Aminicenantota bacterium | reverse complement strand
GCATTGATCTCAGATAAAATGAACAGAAATAAACTGGTGTTCACTGAAGATATGAAACTCTCCATTCTTGACATTTTAAATGCTAATGTTGAATTCTTCAAAGAATCATTCTCATCATTTGCAAAATTCGGAAGTGGAGAGAATTTGCTGAACAGGTCGCAGGTGATCAATAGAAGGATAAAAAAGCAGATAAAAGAATCAAAGAAAATGCTTTTTACCCGTTTGGAGAAAAAGATGATCAATGATGTGCCAATTCTGCAGATCATGGATATTCATAACTATCTCGATGGATTGAGATCAGAATCTTATAATATTTCCGAGGTTACTTCCGGAACAAAACTGATATAACTAAAAGGTCCTTCAGAGTAGTTCACTCAACCTTTTAAGTATAGATTGAACCTGTTTATCTCCCGGAAATTCTTTACCGATCTCTTTGAATACCGGTAATGCCTTTTTATAGTTCTTTTCCAGCAGAAGGTTAATCCCTTTGTTCATTTTTATATCGAAAGGAGATAATTTGCTCTTTGCTTTTTTTGAAAGATCCAGGATGGAATTTTCTCTATCCTTTGTGGTGAATATCTTGAATATCAGTTCTTCACATTTAACTCCAATAGTCTTCTTCTTTTCATCTTGTGCCAATTGTTTCATTTCTACTTTAGTATTTTTTTTAAGGATCAATCTTTTAAAAGCATCTATTCCTTCACCTTTATTATCTATAGCATTAAGAAGACTTCCATTGTTGATAGTAATATTCCCTATTAATAGATCATCCTCTGTAATGTTTAGTTTTACTGAATGCATTCCGTTGCAAGCTATCTGCAGATATTCTGAAAGTTGAAAACAATAATTTTTTTCCTTATTTTCATTTAAAATATTCATCCGATATTTTCCTTTCTATATATCCTCATTGTTTATAACCGATTCAATTATTTCTATTATTTTTGCAACTCTCAACTGAAGTAAGCCGGGTCTTGAATCAGAATCAGAAAGGACAAATAGAATAGTTGAATTTTTCAGAGGGAAGAGTTGGATATCTCCTTTTTCAGACCATACTGCAAACCTTGTCCCCGAAGCTTTTAAAATACTCGCAGCAAATTTCTGCCCTTTTTGCTCCATTGAAGAAATAAGTTTCCCAATTTCATATTGATCAATATCTTCCCCAATATCTGATGCAATCATAAATCCATCAATAGTTACAATGAATGAAGTTCGAGTGCCGGGGACCTCTGCTCTCAATGCTTTTAGCAATTCATTCAATCTAACTATTCTGTCACTATTCATAGTTAAAATGACAGGGTTATTTGCTCAAATACTAAAACCCCGGATCCTCCCTTCTTATTTTTCTCTCTCCAAGAATTATATATTAAAGAAAAATATTTTTTCTTACAAGTAATATATTTGATTTTTTTTCAACTTTAAAGTAAATTTTTTATCAATGGCCTCTATAATTAAGAAACTTTTGGTCTTTTTTTTCTTGGTTTTAAGTTTCTTGAATTTTCTCCAGGCCGGACAGCAAAAAAAACAGATCATATCCCTTCCTGTTATCGTGCAGGGGAATGATTCAGGTTTTTCCGATTCATTATTGCACGAGGATCTTGAACTATTTGTTAATGGAGAGAAAAGAGAGATCATCTCTTTCAAAAAAAATGAACGGAACCTGAGCCGAAATTCTGATCTTGCCAGAGATTTCATCCTTTCATTCGGATTTAGCGAGTTGGATGGGCATTTAAAAAGAGGACTCTCCTACTTCCTCACTGAAGTTTTGAAGCCCTCTGATACACTTTCAATTTTAACTCCCGGAAAAGTTTTCAGAATTAGGGTGACTGTTAACAAGGAAGGGATGGCGGAGACAGTGAATGAAATCCTTGATAAAGAGTGTAAGGATTACAGGAAGAGGAAACTGGCTTTTTCAAAGAGTCTCAGGAACGAACTCAGAAAGATCCTTGATGTTCTTGCTGATACATCTGACAAAAGTTCTATATATCAAGTCAGGCGATATAAAAAGATTATCGGCTTCCTGAATTCATTTCCGGTTGAGTTTGACCGCTTTATGAAATATTCGATAGTTCTCAATCTTCATAAATTTGATAATGCAGTTTCAGATATTCGTTTCAGATCCGGAGAAAAGTGGTGGCTCCATTTCCACAGAAGGGAGTCAGGAAAATTATTCTCCCGAATAGCCAAAGTAATAAGAGACATAGATGAGTATAGTTCTTATTCGGGAAACCTTTTTGATCAGGACCTGTCGCCTCTTCTGAAGAGGTTGAAGCGTCTTCTGTATTCGACAGATTTTTTTCCTTCAAAGGAAATAAAAGAGAGAATGCTTAAGTGGGGAATAGGATTTCATTCAGTAATTTATACTTCGTCCGGTGACAAAGGGAATCTCCGTTCAGGGCACGAGTCATCTGTTTATGATATGATCTTTAATAGTATTTCACGATATACAGGTGGAAATTCAGTTTATTCCGTTGATCCGGAGGATGGGATCAGGCAAATGATAAATAATACTTTCATGCACTATAATCTTGATTTCAGTTACAATGGGAAAATAGAAGAAAAAAAAATAGTTTTAAGGAGCAAAAAGGTTAAATCATCTGATTTAAATTGTCCTTCACGAATTTCTCAAGATTATCTGAAGCAGATAATTGCCAATATTTCTTTAAGAAAGTGTTCCATTGAAAAATTGAACTTTTCGAAGAATATAATCTCTTTCTGGATAAAAGAGTATAAGTTTCTGCCCGGACAGGATGCAGGGCTGATAAAAGTGAAGCTGGAGGTGTTTTCCAAAGATGACAATTTACTTTATCAGAAAGAAAACACTCTCAGATCGCCGGTAAAAGAGCTTCACCTTAAAATTCCATTTCCAATAAACAGATCGGGAGATTTGAAAATAAGGATAATTGTAATTGATCTTGTAGATAATTATAAAACAATGGATAGTATATTAATTAAATTACAATAGTAAGGAGAATTGATTGAGTATAGCAACTAAAACAGGCGATAAAGGGAAGACCTCTCTGTTTTCAGGAGAGAGGGTGAGTAAAGATAATATAATAGTCGAGGCTTATGGAACCATGGATGAGCTTAATTCTTTCCTGGGAGATGCAAAACACTATTGTGGAACAGATGGATTCAAAGAGATAATAGTTTCTGTCCAGATAGATCTTTTCAGGCTTTGTGCAGAGCTTGCCTCAAGTTCCGGGCTGGTAAAAGATCCGATGATAGGCGATGATGTAGATAGAATGACGGAAATTCTTAATAATATGGAGAAAAAGATGGATCTTAAAGGCTTTGTGATCCCCGGGAACACTCCCGGTTCAGCGAAACTTGATATCTGCAGATCGGTTACACGTAGAGGAGAGAGGAGAATAGTATCACTTACAAAAAAGAATGAAGTAAATGAGTTTTTAATTAAATATGTTAATAGATTATCTGATCTTCTGTTTATCATGGCCAGACTTGAAGAGAAAAACAGCCTTTATGTGAAAAAGAGGAATCAAGAATGAATTCTGGAAGAGCTAAATATATTGTATTTGTTATAATTTTGCTTCTTGCAAGTTCCTTTATTTATTGTGACGAAAAAAGGTTTCAAAGAATATCAGTGGAACAGGGACTCTCTCATGGATCAGTTTATTCTATTATTCAGGATCGAGACGGATTCATGTGGTTTGGAACCGGGGATGGTTTGAACAAGTATGATGGTTATGATTTTAAGATTTACAGATATGACCCATCTGACCCGGACTCCATTATATCGGGTAAAATGGGTGAGATATACCAGGATAGCAGGGGGATAATCTGGATAGGTACGTGGGGTTCAGGCCTGAGCAGGTTTGATCCTCATAGCAACCATTTTTTCAACTTCAAATCTGACCCGGAGAATCCGGCTACAATAAGCCACAACCGAATAGAGGTGATTCTTGAAGATAGAAAAGGGAATATCTGGATAGGAACTGAGAAGGGAGGATTAAACAAACTCGATCCGGTTTCAATGAAGTTTACCAGATATCAGAATAATCCTGATTCTCCGGTAAGTTTGATTAATGATGAGGTGAAAGCCCTTTGTGAAGATCCGGAGGGGAATCTCTGGATAGGCACTGATGGTGGTTTGTCTTTACTGAAAATTGGCATGGAAGGGGATGTAGGATTTATTCATCAGGTTCATATACCCGGGAATCCTGACAGCTTGTCAAATAACAGGATAAGAGCTTTGTGTGTTGACATTAAAGGGCATATCTGGGTCGGCACAAAGGGAGGAGGGATCAGTATCTTTGATCCGGAAGAAAAAAAGATCAAGTTCAGGCACTTCAAGCACATTGCCGGCAATAGTAATAGTATCAGTGAGAATTCAATTGCTTCACTCTATAGGGATTCGGAAGGAGATATCTGGATAGGTACATATAATAAAGGTTTAAACAGGTATTGCCTGAAAGATAACAAGTTCTCCAGATTTTACCACGATTCGAGGGACAGTTTCAGCCTGAGTCATAACCGTCCCGAAACAATTTTTGAAGATCATTCAAAGAATCTCTGGATCGGTACCCTCGGAGGAGGAATAAACAAGCTGGATCTGAAGCCGAAAAAATTCAAAAATTATATGTATGATTCTGCCGACAAAAACAGCCTGCCTCATCCGGGAGTGAGATCGATATCGCAAATGGAGAATTTTTTATATATAGGTACTGAGGGCGGACTCACAAGGTATGATCCGGAAAAAAATCTTTTCACACATTACAAAAACAATCCGAACAATAAAAACAGTATCAGCGGAAACAGGATATGGTCGGTAATGGCTGACCATAAAGGTTATATCTGGGCAGGCACTTTCTCCAATGGATTAAATAAGATCCTGTTCAAAAACGGGAAAATGAGAGTTACCCGTTTTAAAAATGATCCGTCGGATGAAAATAGTCTTAGCTTTAACAGGGTCCAGGTTATTTTTGAGGATAATGATGGTGATATCTGGGCAGGAACTTCGGATGGGCTGAACGTATTAAAAGGTGGTGAAAAGAATAACCGGTTCCAACGGTTTTTTTATAGTCGTAAAAATGAAAATACTCTGAGTGATAATTATATAATAGATATCTATCAAGACAGTTCAGGTATAGTATGGATCGGAACCCTGAAAGGATTAAACAGTTTTGATAAGATAACAGGGACATTTACCCGGTTTTTCTTTGATCCGGATGAAGAGAACAGTTTAAGCAATAATACGATCCTGACGATAACCGAAAGTATCCTTAATCCCGGTGTACTATGGATCGGTACAGATGACGGGGGATTAAACCGGTTTGATGTTAAAAAAAGGATTTTCAACAGATACCTTGAAAAAGACGGATTGCCCGGAAATGTTGTAAGCGGAATTTTGGAGGATGACAAAGGTTTTCTGTGGCTCAGTACAAACGGGGGGCTGTCAAAATTTGACCCTGCCAAAAAGACTTTCAAAAACTATAAAAAATCCAGTGGTATAGAAGGTTTGGGCTTCGTTAGGAACTCTTCGTTGAGAAGTAGAAATGGAGAGTTATATTTCGGGAGTATCACCGGAATGATCTCTTTTCTCCCAGAAGATGTTAAGGATAATCCCTTTGTTCCAAGGATAGTGATCACTTCGTTTAAAAAACTGGGGGAAGAGGTTAAGACTAAAAGGCCTCTCAGATATAATGATGAGATAAGATTAACCCACAAAGAGAATTTCATCTCAATAGAATTTGCTGCTCTCGATTATACAAATGTAAAGGAAAACAGGTATTCTTATTTTTTAAAAGGGGTAGATTACGGTTGGATGAAATGCGGATCCACCAGATTCGCCAGTTACAATCACCTGTCTCCCGGGAATTATTTGTTTTCTGTCAGTGGGTCAAACAATGACGGGATATGGAGTGAAAAAGGAGCATCCTTAAAAATAGTCATTGTTCCGGCTTACTGGCAGACCTGGTGGTTCCGGATCATTGTTATATCTCTGGTTTTCTTTCTTATAGCATTATTATACAGAATGAGAGTTAATCGTATAACAAGAACAAACAGAAAGTTATCTGAGATCAACTTATCCCTTAGCAGAGAGATCAAAAGCCGAAGAGAAGCAGCAGGAGGCACTCAGGGAGAGTGAGGAGAGTTACAAAACACTTTTTTTAAGTGCAAATGATTCGATCTTTCCTTTTGAAAGATGGAATTTTTGTAAAATGTAATGTGAAAACGCCGCAGCTTTTCGGGTTTCGAGATAAGTCCGGAATATTAGGGACAAAGTGTAGTCCAGTTTTCTCCTGAACTTCAGCCGGATGGACAAAGTTCTTCCCATTTTAATGAATATATCAAAAATGCACTTAGTGGTGAAACTCAGAGGTTTAACTGGACATTTATAAAAGAGGATGGAACCCTCTTTGATACTGAGATCTCATTGAATAAGCTTGAAATGGAGAAACAATTGCTTATTCAGGTTATCCTGCGTGATATTACTGAACAAAAAAAATTGCAGGAACGTCTTGCTGTAACTCAGAAAATGGAAAGTATAGGTGAGCTTGTGGGAGGGATTGCTCATGATTTCAACAATATATTAACTGCCATAAACGGATATGCAGAGATGGCATTGCAAAAAATAAAATCAGACAAATGGGAATATAAGATAGTAAATAACATTTTAAGAAGCGGTAAACAGGCAGTGGACCTGGTTCAAAAATTGCTGGGTTTCAGCAGGAAGCAGATTATAAAACCTAAAGTAATTGATATTAATAAAGCAATCAGGGAATTGAATGATATGCTCGTCCGTTTGATAGGAGAAGATATTGAAATAGAATATTTTCTCAAAGAGGGGATTAAACCCATAAAAGCAGATCATATGCAGATCGAGCAGATCATAATAAACCTTTGTATAAATTCGAGAGATGCAATCAATCAGAAGACACATAAGGCATCCAGAAAAAAAATCATAGTGGAAACTAATGAGATAATGATCAGCGAGGAATTCCTGAAATCTCATTTTGGCTCAGCAACAGGAAAACATATAATAATATCTGTCAGTGATAATGGAGCCGGAATGAAATCCGAAATAAAAGAGAGGATTTTCGAACCCTTCTTCACAACAAAGAGTTTTGGTAAAGGTACCGGTCTGGGCCTTTCTACTGTATATGGAATTGTAAAACAGAATAAAGGATCCATATATGTATACAGTGAAGATGGTGAAGGGACAACAGTGAAAATATACTGGCCTGTCTCCAGAGAAAAAAAAATAGTGGAAACAGTCACTTCTGAAGTGGAACAAGTGATAGGTGGAAATGAGACGATCCTCTTCGTGGAAGATGATGAAGCAGTGAGAGAGTTCTCGGTAGCCACCCTGAAAGAACTGGGGTATAAAGTTTATGAAGTATCAAATGGCCTGGAAGCTGTTGGAATGATCAAATCAGGTTTAAAAGACATTGATCTCCTTATAACCGATATAATAATGCCTAAAATGGGTGGGAAGGAATTGGAGGGAATTGCAAGAGAATTAATTCCCGGACTTAAGGTATTATTTGCCTCAGGTTATACTGATAATTATATTGTTCACAGCGGTGTCCTGGAAGAGGGTGTTAACTTCATCCAGAAACCGTTCTCTATCCAGGCTATTACGAAAAAGATCAGGGAAGTTATCTCAAAAGATTGAATCTTTGTCACTGAATTTTTTTCTCTGAGATGAAATCCTCCGGGTTTTTACTTTATTTTCCGGTTATTATAAAATTTCTTAATGACAAACAATAATTCTTCTCATAAAAAGATACTTTATGGAATAATAGCCGCAATTATAATAGGTTTTTTAACCGGGGGATTTCTACCGTCAATAGCAAAACAATTTTCGATCCTGGGTGAATTATTCCTGAACCTTCTGATGATGATAGTGGTCCCTCTGGTTATGCTATCAATAATTGTAGGGATCACAAATCTTGGAGACATAAGAAAGATAGGAGGCATAGGTAAGAGAACTATTCTTTATTATTTTGCTACAACCGG
>JAGLQR010000066.1 GCA_023136725.1 Candidatus Aminicenantota bacterium | reverse complement strand
AATTATGATCAAGCTTATCCGGATATCTCTTGGAGGTATCGGTCAGTTCCTTATCTCCACAACATCATGGATCGGGCTTGTCAGAATAATGTCCACCTTCGGAAGCTCTGCTCTAGCCGGATATACAATAGGCATAAGGATTCTTATATTCTCTATCCTTCCATCATGGGGATTGAGTAATGCTGCAGCAACAATGGTGGGGCAGAACCTTGGAGCTAAAAAACCTGAAAGAGCAGAAAGGTCCGTTATAATAACTTCAAAAATTAATTTTATATTTCTAACTTTTGTTTCTGTTTTATTCTTTTTGTTTGCCGAAGAATTTGTGAGGATATTCACATCAGAACCGGGAGTTATTATGGCCGGGAAGGATGCTTTGAGATTAATAAGTTTTGCTCTCCCGTTTTATGCAATAGGGATGGTTATGATCCAGGCTTTGAACGGATCGGGAGACACAAAAACCCCTACAATAATTAACTTTTTTTGTTTCTGGCTTGCCGAAATTCCTGTTGCATATATACTTGCTATGAAACTGAACTTCAATGCTCATGGGGTCTATCTTGCGATCATTCTTGCTGATATCATGATCGCAGCTATCGGAATTTATATTTTCAGAAAAGGAAAATGGAAGGAGAAGAAAGTCTGACTATATTTTATTCCCTTTCTTAAAATATTCTCTCGCTTTTTCAGCAGAAGCCAATAAAATGTTTACAACAATTTCCTTGCTATGATGATTCTCAATCCATTTCCTTGAGTCAATACTTATCTTTCTTAAGGAGTTCTTCTGTTTGTACAAAGAAATAAAACTATGAGAAATCTCATCTGTCGAATTTGCTGAAAGTACGGGAGGCCTCTCTTTGAAACACCAACTATTAATATTATCTGAGTACGATGTGATGACCGGCTTGCCGCAGGAGAGAGCTTTTGATGTTATGAGTCCGAAAACTCCAAGTTGAAATTGGTCAAGGACAAGGTCTGATATTTGAAAATACTTTACCATAAGTGGTTCCGGTATTGGATTGATCCAGGATATGTTCTTTGTTAACCCCAGTTTGTTACAGAGAGTTTTGCTCCTCTTTACTTCCTGTCCCCAGCCTGGAATTATAAGCAATACATCCTTTTTAGTTTTGAAAGCTTTTGCAAAAGCTATAAATAATTTATCATTTCCTTTTACTCCCCAATTCTGTCTGGCTGGAGAAAATAGAATGAATTTGTTTTTGTGTTCAGGTATCAGTTCCATACGTAGTTTTTTCACTTTTGAGGGCCCGAGAGGTTTATAAATATCCTCATCAACTGGATGCGGGCAAAAACTGAAACGTTCTATTCCCAGCTTTTCAGCTCTGCTTTTTACATCGGGATTAGTGATCAGAATATGCGGGGACAACCTGTATGCAAGAGCCAGAGCTTTACCGATCAGTGAATTTTCAAATGGGATATTTCGCATAGTTCCAATCTCAACACTTATAAAAGGATGATTCCCGAGAATCATTGAATAAATTGGGGATAAAGCATATGAGAAAACAATTTCCTTATTTTTAAGATATTTTTTCACCCAAACGGACTGCTTGTAAAATGAATCAAACTCAAATGAAGAAATATGCCATCTCTTATCAAAAGTTCTTGAAATTTTTGAAAGATTGTCACATCGTGATTTCCATGGATCTTTTAAATTGCCTCTCAAAGAAAAGGGTATGCTGAAATCTCTCCTGTTCTGGATCATTCGCATTGTGGTTAAAAAAGCAGGGCGTATCCTGTTTTTTAATTTAAGTGGAAGATATCTGCCTAATGATACAAATGAAGGGTGATTATGGGTTAAAAGAGTGTCACGATTAATCCAGTTTTTTAGTTGATAGTCAGAGAAATCTTCACTATTGTTAAAGAAATTGTTTTCATCCGGAAAATTTTCAGGATCTATTTCAAGATCATCCCACTCCGGCTGACTCATCAGGTGAGTATTATTATGGTAGCTGAGCGTTACTTCATTTCCATCGATCTGATCAAGTAATTTACAATTTGCATATGCTACATTTGCTATGTTATCAATATGGAGAGATCTCAATGAAAAACTCCATTTTTTATCTTGTACCATTCAATAGTTCTTTTTAACCCTTCTTCCATATTGATTTCAGGTTCAAATTTGAGTTGTTCATATGCATGATCTATTTTTGGTATCCTCAGTTCAACGTCGGGATAATTTGTTTCCCTGTATTCGATCCTTGATGAGCTTTCAGAAATTAATTTGATCATTCTGGCAAGTTCATAAACCGTAAGAGTATTATCCGGATTTCCGATGTTGTAAACCTGTCCAACTGCAATATCATTCTCAAGTGTCAGCAATACTCCCTTTACAAGGTCATCTATATAACACCAGGAACGGACTTGTGAGCCATTGTTATTAATAATAATAGGAAGTTCTTTTATTGCATGTGTAACAAAATTGTGCACTGCCCCGACACCTATCTGGTTCGGTCCGAAGATATTGAAGGGACGAATCGTTACTGTTGGCATTTTTTCGTGAATATAATATGTGCGTGCAATTGCCTCTCCACTAAGTTTGCTTATTGCATATGACCATCTTAATTCTTCTGGGGAGATTGAGAGATTTAATGCCTTCTCATCGACATTTTCCGCATGTTTCCCATATATTTCACTTGTTGAAAAATCAATGATCCTCTTAAGCCGGGTTAACTTGCCTGCTGCTTTAAAAATATTGAATACACCGTTTATATTAACATTAAGAGTAAGTATCGGGTTTTTAAGTACAGTATCAACACCAGCTATAGCGGCACAATGGATCAAATATTCGATGTCAGGGTCCATACTTTTTTCCAGAGTACTATAGTCAAGAACATTGCCGGTTACTATTCTTAAATTCGGATTGTCAGTTAAACTGGTATTCTTTAATGCATTATTGTGAAGATTATCAAATATGATAACTTCATTGTTCTTTGAAATTATTCTTGCCAGGGAGGAACCTATGAAGCCGGCTCCACCTGTAATAAGAAACTTTTTACCGGTGATTCCAAAACCATTTATCATAACTATTCTCCAATTAGATTTTTGATTTCAATGATAGAATTTTCAGGTTCCCACGAAATTTCTTTCTTTACTAATTCGTTGCTGCCAAGTATGTCCCCATCTGTTCTATTTATGAACTTTAAGACCGCTTTAGTTTTCATTATTTCTTCGTAAATGTGTACTATTTCCAGAAAGTTGACAGGGTCATTGCCGCAAAGATTAAATGTTTTAAAACCTCCCGCATTCAGATCAACGATCTTATTGATCGCATTATTTATATCTTTCAGGTGAACAGGAGTGAAAGCCGGCTTGCCATCTTTTTTTATGGTCAGAGGTTTCCCCGATCTGACAGCATCCTCAATTTTTTTAAATATACCGGTTCTCATTCCTGGTCCGAAAGGGAAGTAAAGTCTGATAATCGTAATCGGGATATTGTATTTGGAAAAGTAATCAAAGAGTATTTTCTCCCCGATAAGTTTACTATGCCCGTAAGCAGTTGCCGGGTTTGCAGGCATTTCCTCTGTCATGAAAATATCTTTATTATATCCGTAAATTGCACCTGAAGAAAAATAAATAATATGCCTGGAATTAGATTTCACTGCCCAATCCATGAGGTTTTTAATTCCTGAGATATTAGATCCGGTTAATTCATTAATATTATTTGAAACTGATGCTGCGGTATGGATGATATACGGTTGGTCAACCTTCAAATTTTCCGGTGCCGGCCTTGAAATATCCCAAAACTCTCCATGAGTAATTGATGAAGCCATATCTTTTCTTCGATAAAACGGGATAACTTTATGGCTTTTGAGAGAGTGAAAAAGACTTTTTCCAATATTACCCGAAGCTCCCGTGATTACTATATTCATTTAAATTTGTCAGGTTCTTTTTTTTCTAAACTCTTAAAAGATAAAATCTATTCCTTAATGAAATGAAAAAAACTAAACTTCCCCTTGTTCATAAACCATACAATTAAAAATTCTATACAACTGATTTTTTAATGTCAATTGGATCAATTCGTAAATCATGTAAGTGGAAGATGGATTTTTTCCTGTTAAATTTCTTATTTGACATTTTTTCTACGTTAAATCATTATTAAAAAATGAAGAAGTGTCTTATTTTTCTGATAATGATCTCAGTTTTTATCTGCTGCAATACATCTTCCGGGAGATCTGAGATCGAAGAAATAATATATTCTGCCGTTTCCGCTGCTGAGGATAGAGATGTTGAAAAATTCATGAAGATCATTTCATTTGAATATCTTGATGAGGAGGAGAGGACGCGGGAGGATATTGAGGAAAAAGTAAAAACCTATCTTAACAGGTTCAGAGGAATTTCGGTGAACATTCTTAATATTAAAACCGTAAATAAGAGCATGAATTCAGCTGAAGTTATTACCGAGATAAGTTTTTCAAGCGGAATAGGGAAGATATTCAGTAAGATAGTAAATTCTTATGGCGAAGTCTACAGATTCAATATTTCAATGACCCGAAGAAGTAAAACCTGGGTCGTGAAAAGTGCGGAGTGGAGTTGGATGTCAATTGATGAACTATACCCTGAGTCACTGAAAGTTCTAAGGGAATTATTCCCGAATACATTTTAAATAAATTTTACTTACGGAGGAAGGAATATGAAAAAAGGATTGAACAGAAGAAATTTTATTAAAAACTCTACACTGGGGATAATAGGAGGAACTTTTATTAAGAAGGACCTTATATCTGAAACAACTGAACCCGAAAAAAAAGGTGAAGATTCCAAGATAGGAGCTTTCAGAACTCTCGGTAGGACAGGATTCAGAGTATCTGATATAAGTATAGGGTTTTCAAATAATACACAGGTAATGAAAAAGGCGATCGAATCGGGAGTTAACTACATCGATACTGCAGAGAGCTACAAGAACCAGAAAGTAGTTGGTGAAGCTATTAAAGGCCTGGACAGGAAAAGTATATTTATCACTTCAAAACTGGAGATCAAAAAAGATAAAAGTGAAGCAGGATTTATCAAGCGATTCAACCAATGCCTCAAAGAACTGGATACCGAATATATTGATTGTATGATGGTTCATAGTGCTGAAACAATAGAAATACTGAAAACTCCGGGATTCCATTCTGCAATGGATCAGATGAAAAAAGAGGGTAAATTAAGATATGTCGGAGTTTCTAACCATGGTTCCAATTGGTACAAAGAACCGAAAGTACGAATGGCAACAATTCTCAACGAAGCAGTTAAAGATGGCCGTTTTGATGTCTTTCTGATGGCATATAATTTTATTCAGGAAGATTTGGGAGCTGAAGTAATAGAGAATTGCATCAAGGAAAATATTGGTGTGACATTAATGAAGGTTAATCCTGTAGGAAAATATTATGTTATCAGTGACAGGATAAAAAAATTGAAAGCAGAAGGGAAAAAAGTTCACCCTTTATATCTTGAAGGTGTGGTCCGCTTTAAAAAAAAAGCTGCCAATGCGGAACGTTTTATAAAGAAGTATGATCTCAATGATCCTAATGAGATAAGTAATGGTGCTATAAAGTTTGTTCTTGGAAACAAAGGTGTTAGTTCTGTTGTATGTTCAATGAATAACTTCGATCACATCGATAAGTTTGTAAGCCTCTCAGGGACAAAACTATCGGAACCTGAAAAGAGAAAATTATCACTTTATAAAGAGGGCCCGGGTCAATTATATTGCAGGCATGGATGTAGTGAATGTGAATCAATATGCCCGTCAGGAATAAAAGTTAGTGATATTATGAGGTATAACCATTATTTTGATGCACATGACCGGCAAAAGTATGCAATCAGGAAATATATGTCACTGAATGGTAAAGATGCAGGACTATGTGTTGATTGTGAGGGCTATTGTGAAAGTTCATGTACATATGATTTGCCTGTTCAGGGTTTGTTGTCCATGGCCCATAAAAACCTCTCCCTGGGATAATTATAAAACTAGGGGAGAAATATGAATTTGAATAACAGGGGTGGAATATGAAATATGGAGTATATATTGCCGGTGGTGGAAAGGATGCAGGTAAAACTACAATATCACTGGGACTTGTTTCATATTTCAAGAAAGTATTTAAGGATGATGTCGCATTCATGAAGCCACTCGGGCAGAAATCAACAATTGTGGATGGAAGTTCTGTCGGGCAGGATTCTTATCTTCTTGATAATGCTATGGAACTTGGAATTCCGGTAAAATATACTGCTCCATTTTCAACGTCTTCCGGAGCTGCTGAAAAATTCATCAAAACCGGGGAGCCTGCAGATCTCAAAAAAAATATTCGTAGATCATACAATTACCTGAATTCGAAATATAAAATTGTTGTTGTTGAAGGGACAGGACATCCGGGAGTAGGATCGGTTTTCAACCTTTCCAATGCTGACGTTGCTTCAATGATGGGGATTCCCGTTATCCTCGTACTAAATGGAGGTGTTGGCTCAACTATAGACAGATTCAGTTTATGTATAGAACCATTTCGAAGTAAAAAGGTTAAACTCCTTGGTGTTATTATTAACAAAATCCTTCCGGGAAAAGAGGAAAAGGTTAAATCTGCCTTGTCAGAATGGTTCGATTCCATTGGTGTGCCGGTTCTTGGTTATGTTCCGTATATGAATACACTGTCTTCTCCCTCTCTTGGTGTTTTAAGCAGAGAAATGGGGGCGGAAACTTTATACTTGAATGAAGACCTTAACATGAAAAATGTTACCGGGTTTAACTCGGCATTCGGGAACACAGAAGAAGTACTTAATATGATTGCTGCCGAGCCGGACAGGGCTCTGGTTGCAAGTGCCGGAAGGCTTGATGTGATCGAATCTGTATTGGCCAGAAAACTCTCCGGGGTTTTTTCAGACGGGCCCAGTGCAATGATCCTTTGTGGGAAAGAGAAAATTGATGAATGGATAATTGAGGCATGCAAAAAAGCTGGACTTCCCTTATTCAGGAGTAATGCTCCTTTCGAAAGAACGGTAAAGAAAATACACCATAAGATATTCAAGGTGGAACCCGGTGAATCTAAAAAAATCGGAAATATTGTTGAACTTATTGGTTCAAATGTTGACATGGATATGATCAAAGATCTGTTGGACAACCCGGATAAGAATGGTGATGGTGATGAAGGCAGCATTATCGGAAAAGTTCTCTCTTCTCCATTCAGAATGCTCGAAAAATTTTTAAGAAAAAAATAGAAAGGGGGATATATGAAACGATTTTTCATTGTTCTTATCCTTATATTATCAACAATTATCAACATGAATCTTTCAGGTCAGAATTTTGATTACCGATATTATGAATCCCCTGCTGTTTCATGGAATGGGATCACAATGCATGATTCAAGACAATTATCTATGGGAGGGATATCATTGGCTGCGGATGGTCATTCAATGCAGATCGCGAATCCGGCATTTTTCTCAGATAAAAAGGGAGTTGAAATTGGTTTTTCGCATAATTATCTTCTTTATCAATCTTTCCAATACTGGGGGATAAATGAAGGAGTGCGGAGGTATCAGGATCCTTTCTCCGAAAGTAAGATCTTTCATTCTTCGATAGCAATAAGGTTAGGATTCAATGACTGGAGCCTTACTACAGGATGGTATAGATCGGCACTAAATGATTTCCCGGATTTCACACTGAGAAGTGAATATGATCATGACCAATTTCAATACTTTAAAGGTACTTTTAGCGGATTTGATGAAATATATTTTGTTTCATTTGGAATTACTTTATCTTCTAAACTTACTGCAGGAATTAAAATTGAATATAAGAGAGGGACAAGAAATACTCAAATAGAAAACTTCAGTTCTCTTTATTTTTTTCTGGATGGGTATTGGCAGTTAAAAGATAAAAGGTCTGTGTATTCAGAAAGTAATATATCCGGGACATTCATTCCGGAACTTGGTTTTATTTTTAATATAAATTCAAGACTTAAAGCCGGCTTAACGATCAAATACCCCATCAGGGGAAAAGTTGATCGTGAGATAATCAG